>CAXDRT010000019.1:0-22142 GCA_963991835.1 uncultured euryarchaeote | reverse complement strand
ATTTTTTTTTCCAGCAGACTTCGCCCTCACAAATCTATTACTGATTCGATCTCGCTCACAACTGACTAACAGATTGGATATGGGAAACCCCTCACAAAACCCTTAGATATGGGAAACCTCTGACAAAATCCAAAATCCTTAGATATGGGAAACCGCTCACAAAATCCTAACAGATAACAATAGACAACACTAGAAAAAATAAAAAAAACATTGAAAAATATAATCTAAGAATTACTAGTGGAACAACTAATGAAATTGTATACGGTCGCTCTGAAATTTTTCAAGGAAACAACTCAAGAAAAAATCATTCATTATATACTCAATTAGATAAAAAGTGGGGTAAGTTAAATATCTCTTTAGGAGCTCGTTATGAGTACTTTAACATTACCTCTGAAACAAATCATATTGTTGACGGAGATACTATTAATAATATCAATGTAGGTAAACCAGTGTTTAGAAGCGGTTTAAACTATCAAATAGCAGAAGCAACTTTTTTAAGGAGTTCTTGGGGGCAGGGATATAGGTTTCCATCAATGGCTGAAGAGCCCCCTTCCCAACAAGAACGCTTGAGGTCAATCCACGAGTCATCGATTCATCGATTTGAGGGGGCGAATAATGACGTACCAGCTTGTTTTTTGAGAGATTGACTCGCTCTGCCATTTCCGATAAATCTCGATATGTGGTTTCCAATTCTCCTTCAACATGAAGTTGTAGAGCAATGTTCTCCTTTGCTGCCATAGCCATTGTTTCTTCAAGCAGCATGTTCGAAAGATCCCAAACTTCGTCAGAGACTGGCCAATGGGGACGACCTACTTCTCCAATTGCATGGGCCTTCCCTTCATGGAGAAACTCGAGGGCTGCATCGATACTATCTCGATAATTTTCGCAAGCACGTTCTGCGCCGTTTTCTTCGTCATCATCCATCCATCGAATGAACTGATGAGCGAATGCAGCAGGATGGGGACCGAGTACAACACGGACATTCAGGTCATGATGCTTACGAACTTCATCAGCCATTGCAACCGTGTCTGCATAGGTACTTCGATGCTCGTCGATATGAGTTGGTGGCGAGGAAAAATCGGGACAATGAACGAGCACAAGATGGGTACCTCCTTGGTTTTTGAAATCCTTTGCGGCATCCAAATATCTACCATTACGATTCAAATGGAAATGGTTGTCCAATATTGGCCCGTTCCATTTGGGATTCGGGGATGCCATCATCGACCCTCACGCTGTTGAAAATCCAAGTTCAGAAAACTTAGTTCGCCAGTAAACTGCAGCCATAGCAACCATCTTTGGATGGCGCCCTTCTGTAACAATGCACTTTCCATTTGACCACACGTAAAGGACGAGGTCGTGTCTTTCGTCATGAATAATTCCACAATCAAGGCGTTGATCGTAATGCCCCTCGCCTGCTCCAAGATTACCAAGAATAGATTGAACATCGACTGTTGTATTGAAATTAAAAGATGCAATGATTGGACCCAATTCTGTTTTCAGTCCTGTGTCGTCAAGACCAAGTCTGAGAAGGAGTTCTTTTGCTGCTGAACGTGCTGCTTCGATACGATGCGTCCCGTGGACAGTAATACGACCTTGCGGGTCAATAACAAGTGTTGCTCTTGGACGGCGGAGTGATTTGATGACCATACCACCCACTCTTTGCCCATCCAATTGTTCTACGACAGCCTCTCCGTCTACAGGTTTGGGGCAGATGAATCGAACCAATTGATTCTCAACTGTTACATCAATGTTTGAACTCATTCCTCTCCCTCTGATATCTCCGATGGGCCAGATGATGAAATAATCTCCTCCGCTTCAGGCAGTGATTGTAGCGAGTCAAGAATGCTCGCCCTCCACGTTTGAACCATTGGAAGGAGGAGTATTGCATCGTTTCCATGAATCTCTCGTTCTTTTGCCAGTGCTCCTCGTAATCTTTTAGCAAATCTGATGTCTCTTGACTTTGAGAGTTCGGGATTAATTCTGGATTCCGTCATATCCCACCAAGCAGCAGTAAGGACGCTGGCTGTTGCCATATCTCGTGACACATTCTTTGGTGGTTGTTCAGCATCAAAGATGCGACGCTTTACCGCTTTTTTCCACTTTTTCCCAATACGAACCATCGAGAGGAGTTTTCTCCAGTGCGTAGATACCTTTGCTTCATTTGTGCGTTGTAATTCCCAATCTTCATCATCAAGAGTTGGTTCTATACAATAGACAGGACGATTATGACGAAGTGCTAATCGATGCAAACGACGAGGTTCTGGGTCTGGAAATCGGCCAGTTTGAATCTCATCGAGTTGAATGAGATCCTGAATAAGCACAGAGTCAATTCCGCCACCCAAGACTGCAGAAGCGAGGTTTATTCCTTGAGATTCGACTTCTGAAGCTTCCTCAAGTTCCCAAACATCTTCGATTTCAGGACCTTCCAAAAGAGCGATTGCATGCCATTCAATTCGAGGTCGCAGTTGACGTGGATGAACTGTTGTTGGAAGAACCCCATGCAGAACGATTGTACCGCCATCAGGGTCTTCCCAAACGACGTCCTCCCATTCCAACTCTACGGACAAGAGTTCACGCCCTTCACTGGTTGTTGACCCAGTCTTTGAGTGAGGCAATGTCCCAACCTTGGTCGAAGTATCCTTGGATCTCTTCTTGAGACCATTGAGGGAATTCACGCATTGCTTCAGCCATCTGCGGCGTCACGTCAGCAGGCGGGCTTTGAGGACCAGCGTATTGTCCTGGGAGTTCAGCATATGCCTTACCATCGTCTTCTTCTTCGTACATGTATGCATCAGCACCATCTCCGCTGTTACGACGCACGAGAACAAGACCAACAACTCCCATCACAAGAATCAAACCAATCAGAATGACAATAATGAGCAATAGTCCGCCAGAATCATCGCTTTCACTAGCAATCTTCACGTTGAAACTATCCCCGCTTGAAGAGCCATTGTACAGTAGGTCTCCCGTTACGTCATCGTAAATGAGATAATACATTCCAGTAGTTGGATTTGCAAAGGCTTCGAGAGTAACTTCAACATCAAGTTCACCATCGATGAGGATTGCTTCAGAAGTGATCGTAGATTCTGTGATAGGGATTCCTCCATCAACAACGGATTGAACACGGAGTGTTACTTGTCCTGCTTTCGAACCTGTATTTACAACTTCGATCGTCAAGGTCATGGATTGGTCTACTTCTGGTGAACGTGGAGTTAGATCAACTTCCTTTACAGCGAAACTTGCCTCTTCGTAGATGAATGAGTAGAGGGAATTGTATCGTGCTTCAGAGGAGTAGATTGGTGCAACGGAGCCATCAGAAGTTGGCCCTCCACCAAGAACAGCAGAACCTGCTGAATCTGCTCCTTCAATCCAGAAGACAACTTCGATATTTCCAATCTGTTCTTGAGTTGGTAATTCATTGTCATCAACAGCTGGCCAAAGGTCTACACAATCTGCACTAGCAGCGTAACCACCTGCAACAGGTGAGAGTGACAATGGTGTTGTGAGAGGATTATTGCCGTGGATTGTACCAAAGTATGGCCATGTGATGTCGTTTGTTGGGTCGACATAGAACTTCCATGCTACGGAGACATCGCCCTCGAACAAAGCTTCTTTCTCAGAAATCTGGAGTTCGATGTCAACGCATCGGAAGTTCGAAGTTGAAATCGTCTCATCGAGAACCGAATTCGCTTCGTCACGAACAGTCCAAGTGTTTGATGTTACGACAGGAGCGTTTGCATCGACTTTGAGAACGAACTCTGCACATCCATACGAAGTTGAGAAGGAACATATCGCATCTGTGGTATCCACTGCTCCATCTGGAAGATTGACCAGTCTGAACATGTAGGTGTACTCGTTTGTTGAAGTTGGAGCAGTGATGTTGATGTCAAATGCTCCTCCACTAAATGCGTGGTATGTCGGTTGTCCATCCTGCTTCGAACCATCCGCTCCACCAGCGCCATAAGCGAAGTATTGAACTCCATTTGCCGTACTTGGTTGGGCAGCCATACGAGTGATTTCAAGTGTCAATTCCATTTCAGGTAGAATGAAGACGCTGTCCGACCATCCATCAATGTAGGTGTATTGTCCTGCGAACGAAACAGTATCTCCAGGGAATACATATCCTTCACGAACATCCTTTGTTATTGAACCAGTGACATCGGTAAAGTACGGCATAATCATTAGATTGTTTGCTTCATCTGTTCGAATATCGAGTCGAATTCCATCGGAATAATACCATTGGGTGATCTGAGTGGTTGAACCTACAATCTTTCTCTTGTATGCGCCATCAAGATCTTCGATGTGAATCTCTGGAGAAGCAAGAGCGGATAATCCAACAATACCCCAGTTAATCTTGATTGGAAGATCGAGGTAGAATTCATCGGTAAATGGATTGATTAAGGCCTCACCATCCATTCTCAAGAGTTGTGGACCATCTGAATCAGCACCTTCCTCTACGATTGTAATGTGAGGGCTATCAGTCCAAGCAGTCTCGTTTCGAGGGAAGTAATAGAGGGTCAGATCATCTCTGTCATTTGTCAAATCGACACGGATGTAACTGATGTCTCTCCAACCGTTTCGATCTTCAGCATTAACAATCAGGTGATACTCATTACCGGCATACATTGTCTGATTCCAATCCCCTTCATACGAGGGGTGGTTGGAATTGAGCAGCGGTCGACCAGCAGAATTCTCAATTGCAAAGGAAAGAATCTCAGGAGACTTTGATGGCATGGAAGCATAGGTTACTTCATCGTTGAAGATACCCGCTTCACCACCATCAATTGAATTTCCAGCAAGGTCATATCCTTCCAGGAACATACTGACTCTTCCAACAGGATCTTGCTCTTGATTTGCAAGATCATTGTAGTTTCCAGTGTAATTTGCGGTTGGATAAGCTCCATCACCAGTCAAAGCAACAGTGGCATATTCTGAAAGATCCGCAATACCGTCACTGTTCGCATCATGTTGGTATTCAACCCAGTAGTGCAAATCTATGGTCGCAGGTAGGTCTTGCAGGTCTGTCACTCCAACCTTGATGTATTGATTGTTGGATGGAATAACCCACGTATCGTCAACGAGTGATCTCCAATTGGATTCATAATTAGGATCAACTTGTCCGTTCAGAACCTTAACTGAAACCAACTCAGGGGCGAATTGATCGATTGAAAGATTGAATGGAATTGCACAATCCTCATCTGGCCTGTATTCGGAGGCAGGGCAAACCGTGTCGCCACCCTCATATCCTGTGATTCTGAAACGGTATACGTGGTCACCTGCTGTTGTAGGACCAAGGTCGACTGTCCAATCGAAATCTCCACTGATGGTTCCAGATTGATTCGCAATTTCAGTCCATTCAAAGACTGGATTTTCTCCAGTACTGTTGATGCTTCTTTCTTCAACGACTGTGAAGTAAGAAAGAGGATCTGGCGAAACTGAAAGCGCTTCTAAACGAACACTTCCAGTCATTCTCAAATTTCGGTTGGAATTTCCAGCATCCAAATTTTGAGCAACACCCTCGTCGTTGAGGATTGAAAAGGCAGTGATACCGACATCGTTCTCAACAGCATTTCCGCCTAGAGGAGCGAGAACAATTGCGGATGGTAGTCCATTGACCCCATTCGTTGCTGTTTGACCAGCGTAAATCTTCACTTCTTCAGTATCTTCCCAAACATTGTTGACTGTGAATCTCCAAGTAATTTCCTTGCCTTCAGTGATGTCTGTGACGCTTGAGGATTGAAGGGTAATGTATCCGTTTGAGTTTTCTACTTCTCCGAATCCATTGAGATCTGAATAGGAAAGTTCAACATTCCCAGTAACAGATTCAAACATTAAATTGGCTTCTTGGAACTGTGCTCCAGTAAGCGAAGAAACGGTGTGAGTAGAGATGACTTCGTAAATTTCTCCGTTCGGATATAGACCGATTGGGTTACCAACAAGCGTTGCTGTTGTCGTGTATCCAGGTGAGGTAATCACTGAGAGACTTGAGAGTGAAAGGCCGCCTCCACTGGTTGAATGAACGACAATTGGTACTGTTGCACTTCCAGAAGTTGAGGAAGATAGTGCAACACCTTGAGAAAGTTCAGAAGCAAAGTTGTTACCACTTGAGAGGTAATGTGTCAAGTCGTATACAACATCGAGCCCGATCAGGTCGATTGTTCCGCCACTGGATGCATTCAGGCTTTCAATATTGAATCTAAATTTCTTCCATCCATTTCCATTCGCATCGATGTGTGCTGTTGGAGTAAGACTGCTTTGCATCAAGGTGTTCAGTGCGCTCGAGAGGTTCATTTCGACAGGATACATCTCCGCAGATCCTTCTGTTTGGTTTCCTATGCTTCCCAATACAACTTCTTCAAGACCGGACATAAGCGACCAATCGAATCCTTCGTTTGGATTGGTTGTGGAGATGATTTGATTGTTTTCAAAGGAAACTTCTGCAGCGAGAATAGTTGCTCCAACAGGGAGCATAAATTCTCCTCCATCAACAGATCCACTCAATCCCAAAGCGAGTGTTCGACTCTCTGAACCATAGTGAATATCATTCGCATCCTTTGAACTGATGAACAAGGTTTGACGCCCAAACATATCGAAAGCAGGCTCATTGAAGGCGTACTCTATATCACCGTCACCAGCGACGTCGATTCGAACATTCTCTGCATAATGGGCAAATTCAAGATCAAACCAAATTCCTGCCACGTCACATGGGTTTTGGTAACTTAGGACCGCTGAGAAACCGAACGCTGAGGAAGGCATCCCTGCAGTTTCGCCAAGCGTGTACTTGACGTTATTTTGCATGATTACGTTATAGTCATTCATTGAAACTGAAATCTCAGGGCTCTCAGCACAATCATCCTGTATGTACGGTGTTATTGAAGCAATTGGGTGTGAAAAGTGAGAGCGGAAATTGTCAGCAGTAAAAACAGTATCAATCACCTCTGGATTGTACATCATCAAGTCACCAAGTCCTTGAGAGGACCAAATTCCATTTTGTGGAGGGTTAGGTGAGATAATCGTTTGATTGAATCCTGTCCCGACTCTCGTACCAATCGAGAAACCGTGAAGAATAGGCGTTGATAGTTGGTCTGGACCAGAGTTGAAATTGAATTTTAAATCGACTGTTGGATATGTCGATGAATTGATGTCCCACAACTCGAGAACACTACCGACTAGACCAGACATGGAATTGTTGTTTTCATCTACAACAATGAACCCAGTAACTGGATCGATAACATCGACAGAGAGAACGGCTGTCGAGGTTGTTTCAGCTTCAATTGTTAGCAATCCGTAGCCGTTTGGATGGTTATCTCCGCCGCCAACATTTGGCAAAAGGTTTCGAACACCCATCCATCCAGATTGTGGAAGAACGCTTCCAAATCGGAAGTTATCGATGTACCATCCTGGCATTGAGTTGTTGTCTAACGAATAGCCATTCGAGAGAGGGATTGCGTTGTGTTCCAATACAAATCGAAGTTGGACATATTCACCACCGTAATTGGATAAGTCGAGTTTCATGTTGCCCCAACCGTCTTGATTAAATGCAGAGGTGGAGGTTCCACCCAGGGCATATTCATCGTATTGTATGCCATTACAGGCCCCGTTAATTTTCTGCAATGCAGCACCGTTTCCTCTTTGATAATATCCAGAACCGAATGAGACACCGCTTGAGTTTTGAATGTCAAAGTCAATGTGTTCAAATTGATGTTGGACCGGATCGAAGATGGACGTTGGAGATGAACGAATCTCAACGTATGCACAATCAGCGTACCTGTAATTGGGGTTTTGACCAGATGTTGAATGGGTTGCAAGTTGATGCCATGAATCAAAGTATACTGAAGGGTCTTTAATTGCTGCAGAAGTCATATCCAGTGTCGGAGAAAGGAGTGTTTGTGTGTATGCTGAACCACCGTTATCGTCTGTATAATCAATATCGAAGAGCCCAGTTCCCCAACAGTCGCTGCCAGAAGCACAATTGGAAGGAATGATTGCACCGCCAAATAATGAGCCATGGGACCAAGGAGCACCAGAATTTGGTGGAGGAGAAGTTGTATCCATGAACCCTGCTTGATCGCTCTCAAAGTCTGTCAAAAGTCCCTCTGCCTTGAGGGAAACGGGTGTTGAAGTGGCCCCATCTTCAAACTGGAAATCTGTTGGTTGAGAAAAGGCAGTTTTTTGTCCGTTGTAATTAGGGTTCCAAACTCGAGGCATCGTTTCAATGTCAATACGAGTATGTGCGCCATGTACAGCAGGGGATGTTGAGACTGCAACACTTGCTGAAGTGATTGATTCACCGACTGGCAAATCAACCGAACCATCCACTTCATTCATGAATGTCGAAGCGTCGTCGAGAACGATCTCAACTTCGCTTGTGCCCGAACTAAAATCAGATACGCTTGCAGCAGTTGCAAGAGGAGTCAGTATCATCAAAGTCACAAGGAAAAATGCAATTTTTGTTCGTCCATCAGTAGAAGCCATGGTTTCACCCATGTATTGCGTAACGACTCTGCTCTAAAACCTCGTCGCTTAACTGACTACATCGCCTTGGAATCATACATTCCCTCGATAAATAGTAAATTTTCCACTTTTCGACTCCATGTCTTCATATTGGAGAGGAGAGTGGGCATTCTCATGAAGCCATTCTCAACCGAGCCAGTGATGTTGATCGAAGAAGTATTTCCTCAAGACACGAACTCGTACAATACTCTCTTCGGAGGCCGCTTACTTTCCGTTATGGACAAAGCCGCAGGTATCGCATGTTCAAAATTTGCACACAGAGAATTCGTTACAATCTCAATTGATACATTGACCTTCAAAGCTCCCGCAAGACAAGGTGACTTAATCGAGGTCACTGGACGAGTGGTATTCACCAGTACGCACACCGCTGGAGTCAAGGTTACTGCATGTGCTATGACGAAATCAGATTGGGAAACCCGTGTGATTTGTGAAGGTTATTTCTTTATGGTTGCCATCGATTCAATGATGCGTCCGATTCCGATTCCTCAGTTAGTTCCCGAATCAGAGGAAGATATGAACGAGTGGAAGAAAGCTGAAGAAATTCGAGAAAACATGCTCTCAAAGCGTAATTCTGAATGAGAGCATTGATGAAAGAATGGCTTGTGGATTGACACATGCCAGTTCTCAATATCGCCATGGTTGGAAGCGACGATCTTGCACGAAGCATTGCAAAACCAACCGACCAGAGAGATGTTCACACCTATGTGAACAAAGATATGGTGAATGGTGAAGCACAGATCCTCTCCTTGATTCGTCCTGCAAAATATCCTGAACGTTTGCGCCCTCTACTCAATGCCCTCTCCGCAGCAAGGGCTGGTTTGATTGAAGTCACTGCTATTGATGCGACTCTTGGTGAAGCACTCGTTGCTTTTGCAAGTGCAAACATCAAACAAGGAATTGCTGTCATCCGTCCACCTCAAGGTGAATGGGTTGACGAAGACATGGTCAAGACATTGTTCAAACAAGCGGGATTGACCGACTGGACATTCGAGAAAGATGATGGCCCTGGTTTGAGATCTGCTCTTTACTCAATTATGGATTCAATGGCAGAAGAACTACAGATGGTTGAACAACAACCTCTCGTTGTACCAATTGATCAACATTTCAATGTGAAAGGAATCGGGCTTGTAGCAATTGGATATGTTCAATCAGGAAGCGTTTCAGTTCATGATGAAATTACCATGCTGCCGTCAGGCGGTACTGGTTCGGTAAAATCTCTGCAGGTTATGGACGATGATGTTCCCAAGGCAGGAGCAGGCGATCGAGTTGGTATTGCGCTTCGTAACGCAAAAGAAGAATCTCTAAGCGGAACCTGCCTGATCGTCCTGCCAGAACTCGAAGATAAGCGAAAAGACATTCACAGACCTCTTGCCCTTGAATCCCATTCCTTGTCGCAAATGAGCCTCAATATTTCTCCCTTCCAAAAGAGAAAGTTAACCGTTGGAGATGTTCTTCACGCCTCGATTGATTTGCAATTTGTTGTGGGACGAGTCGAAACCATAGACGGGGGCGTTGGAACCGTTCGCTGGGAAACACCTCTTTTACAACGAATTGAAAATCCACCATCTGTTTTGATTGCCCAACTCGATTCGAAACCACGAATTATGGGCGATGCAAATCTGAGTAAACTGGAATAAATCGGCATTAAATCACACCTCCTCGAACGCCCTCCTCAGTCTCATACTTTGGGGATGCATTGATAATGGGCTGGTTCTACTGCTCGATGGGATGCTGACCAACAGGCGCAACGAACGCCTTGCGGAGAGTGGAGAGAGAGTAACTCTTCACGGTCTACGCTTGGTAGGAGAAGGAGGTAAGGCGAGAGCAAGCCTTACCAATTCTCGAGTATCTTTTGAATTCAAAAACGGAAATTGTCTCGAATTTAGATATGATTCTATTGCAAGAATGCACCATCACAACACAACGCTTGTCCCTGCATGGATAGCGTTTGTAGGCCTTTGTGCATTGTATGCTTCATGGCGTATCCTCACCCCCGCTGATCTTCGAGTGTTCTCATTCTTGGCTGGCATTATCTTAATCTCTAGTTGGGGACTTACCAAGCGCCCAACCCTTACATTGGACATGAATTTAGGCGACTGTCATGTGATCTATGGAAATGACTCGAAGTTACTTGAATTCTCAATGCTGATTCAAAGGATAAATGAAGGCATGACACTTGAAGAAGCGAAGATTGGTACTGAAATGATGAATCAGGACACTGATTACCCACGCGAAGCTGCCCAAGAAGCGTACAGAGAATTACCAACTCCCCCTGTTGATTTGGTTCCTTCAGCAAGCATAACCTCGTTCCTAGGAACTGAAACACCATCGAATGAAGGATTTGAAATCGATGAAGAAACCATTCCTAGATGGGCTGATGATATCATGAATCAACCTCCGTCAAATGAACATGGACTCATCGCACGTGGACGTGAACACATTTCTACTCGAAGAGGATATCAAACCCAGGAGATTCAGCACCAACCCAATCCATTAGGTGGAATTGATGCAATATTTACTGGAGATACTCCGCTTCCTCCCGAAGTAGAAGTGCGACACGGTAGTTCATCCCAACGAATGCAGCAAGCAAGAGGTTTAGCAATCGCCCGTCAACCGATGACAACAACGCCAATCCCTCAAACGCATTTGCCTAGTTTCGTCGGTCCAGAAGGAGCACATATCCCACATAGTTCTGGTATTTTCAATTCACCAGATCATCTTCTGGATAGTTTCTCCTTTGATGAAACTGAAGAGACTCCATCTCTTTTTGAACAAGCATTGGCTCCGACTGAACAACCAAGAACAGAACCTCAACCTGCCCTGAAATCTGGTATCATTCGTAGAAATAGTGGGAATAATTCATTAAAACGTATTCAGGTACGTTCGAACCATAATGAAAACAAAATCGTGAAACCAAAGAAGTCGAAAACCTCGATTGTCTCTCGAGGAATTTCATCGACAATGCGAAAAGTCCGAAATAAAATCACAAATTTGAGCGGGGATGGCGTGGACGATGAACTTATTGAGCACATGCATGGTCACATTCAGGAAGAAGTTTCCCAAGAAGTTCCTCAATCATTTAGTTCCCTTACTGAATCACAAGAAGTTACACCAATTCAACAATCTGGCCGTCACGGATTACGACGATTCGATTGAGATTCCTGAGATATTGCAAAAGGAAGTATACCGCTGCTGATATGCATCTTGAGAAATCTTTTCAAGAATAGTGGTTCCAAATTCTTCGAGGGTGAAGCTTGCAGTTACTGTGGCATGGGATAAGGCGATTCGAAGTTCTTCAACTGACATCTCTCCTCGACCAGAAGAAAGACATGCTGCAAGTGCACCTGCAAATGTATCCCCACAACCCGTTGGATCAATGACCTTTGAACAAGGATAGGACGGCATCACGATTGTTTCTTCACCGTGAAGAGCAATCACTCCGTGCTCACCTCTCTTCACGATTAGTGTGGGTATGGAAGCCATCTCCTGAACTGCTTTAGCTGCAGCCACAACATTATCCATTCCCGCAAGCATACTCGCTTCTCCATCATTAATGACGACAATGTCGACCCGTTTCATCGCTTCAAGCAGAGTGTCATGTGCGATGTCAATCCACAGATTCATTGAATCGAGAATTGAAAATCGAATCGGTTTGGATTGATCCAATACTGAAAGTTGGATAGCAGGATGCAAATTCGCACAGAACGTCACGGTTGGAGTTCTGCCATGCTCAGGTACTTTTGGCTCAAAGTGTTCAAACACGTTCAAGTGTGTTTCATGAGTTATTGCTTGAGCCATCGAACCTTCATAGGATCCAACCCAGCGAAAGGTTTCTCCTTCAACTGTTTCAATTCCTTTCGTATCAAGTTGAGCATTTTCTAAAATCGCTCGGTCTTGTTGCTGGAAATCTGAACCGACAACTCCTACGAGACCAACGGAGCCAAGCCCCAATCGATTCCGATGAAACGCACATGACAAACCAGCATATGTTGCAGAACCTCCAAGCGCATTTTCTACAGCACCAAGAGGAGATGCTATGCTATCATAGGCTAAACTTCCAACGATCAAAACATCCATCAAATCAACCTCAACCTAAGAGTTCCTGATGCATGTCAATGTATTGGATGGTGATATCGCCGTTGATAAAATCTGTTTCATCCATAATTCTACGGTGAAGTGGAATAAGATGCTCAACGCCTGTAATCACTGTCTCATCAAGAGCCGTTCTCATTCGACGAATCGCATCTTCTCGGTCTCTCCCCCAAACGAGTAACTTTGCAAGAAGTGAATCGAATGACCCAGGCATCTCGTAACCAGGGTGCGCATGCGTATCTACTCGGACACCGAAGCCTGATGGGAAATGACATTCCCAAAGCCGTCCAGGACTTGGGATGAATTCCCGAGGATCCTCGGCGTTCAAGCGGCATTGAATTGAATGGCCGTTCCAAGTTATGTCGTCTTGAGCAAGAGGCAGTAATTCGCCTTGTGCTACTCGAATTCCGAGTTCAACAAGGTTATGACCTGTAATTAATTCTGTAACTGTATGCTCAACTTGAACACGTGGATTGACTTCTAAGAAGTAGAAGTCTCCATTTGCATCACGGAGAAATTCAAAGGTTGCAAGGCCTTTGTATCCCACTGATTCAGCACCTTTACAAACAAGAGCGCCTATTTCTTCCCGCTTTTCTGGAGTTAGCCAGGGGCCTTCTTCAACCAACTTTTGATGACGGCGTTGAATGGAACAAAATCGTTCACCAAAATGGATTGCATTTTTACCATCTGCGAGCACTTGGAATTCAACGTGCTGTGCTCCTTGTATGTACTTTTCAACGAATACACGAGAATCACCGAAAGCGGATTTTGCTCTGGATTGGCAGAGTTTCAAGGCACTCTCGAATTCTCCTGCGGCTTCTACAATTTGCATACCGATGCCACCTCCTCCAGCAGCTGCTTTGATGATGACTGGATAACCAATCTCATCTGCCAGTTCAGAGGCGACAGAAGCCTCTGAAATAGGTTCTGAGGATCCTTTTGCAGTTGGCAACCCTGCTGCTTCCATTGCAGCACGGGCTTCAATTTTATCTCCGAGTAGACTAATGACGTCTGAACTTGGCCCGATGAAGGTAATTCCTTCTTCCTGAAGTCGCTTGACAAACCCAGCATTTTCAGCGAGGAATCCATAACCTGGGTGAACAGCATCACAGCCCATATCTTTGGCTGCTTGTACGACTGCTTCGATATCGAGATAAGCATCTAGTGGGTTGATTACATCTCTGAAATGAGCGTCGTCAGAAAGACGAACTGGTAACGACAAACGGTCTTCTTTACCATAGATAATTGCGGCTTCGATACCCATGTCACGAAGAGTTCGCATGATTCGAAGAGCAATTTCTCCACGGTTGGCAATCAAGACTTTTGAGAACCCCATGTACTGATGTTATCCAAGACACCCTATGAGCAAAGCGGTCAAAGGAGCATCTTTCAATAATTAGTTAATAAGTAATAAAGTTCTTATACAGGCGACTTTATTATGAGAATATGTCACAAAGAGACGATGCAAAAAATGAGCCTGAAATTATTGAATCCGATTTCCCAATCGATTCTGGACAAGAACAATTTGAACCCCTTCTGTTAACAGTCGATGGTCATCCTGCGAAAGGACTGATTACGAATTCAGTTGGATGGTCGACACGGATTGTTCTTCTCTTCGATCAACCCCATCCACAATTTGGTAAAGAATTCATGACCAAGAGATTCTTGATTGAACCTGCTGGACATCTAACCTATGGTATGAATCAAAAACCACTTCGACTGAAACGGCTTTAAGTTTGACAAGAGGGGCAGTAATCAAGACGTCTGCCACTCATTCGTGTGTGCATGATACTCGCTTTACATTCATGACATTCGAATCCATCACGAGTGAATACATGATGCCGTGCTTGGCGACGAGAGAGACCATTTTCTCTTAGCAATTCATACAGTTTCTTTGGGACTGTTACTCCACGTTGATCAAATGCTAATTGGGTAACGTCAATCGCTGACTGCGCAAGATTATTCTGTTCAAGTTCCGAGAGTGAGTTCAATTTTCTTGAAGGCGATATTCTTGCAGAGTGGAGAATTTCGCTACGGAGGTAATTCCCCACTCCTGCAAGAAAGCCCTGATCGAGTAACAGATGAGAGAGTTGCCTCCTTCCGAACTTTGGATTTTGAATTTGTTCCAGAACCTCATTGAAGTCCACATTTCGATTTGCAACGTCTGGACCAAGTTTTGCAATGTATGGATGCCCTTCAATTTCCCAAGGCTCAATGATTTGAATGTCTGTGGCCGACCAAAGACATGCTGTATGCGTCTCATTTTGTAATTTAAGTCGTAAAGAACGGTTAGTTTTCTTTGATTTTGTGGAATTTTTCTGTATTGTCCATCGTCCGTAAAGTTGGTTGTGACTGTAAAGAACATCTTCGCCAATATGGATGAGCATCGCTTTGGATCGAGCTTCCACCGAAATTACTTGCTTCCCTAGGAATCGATGCTCTTGTCCATGTATCGTCGTATAAGGACACTCAACATGGGTTATTATCGATCCCTGCAGAGCTTTTCTCAATTGCTGAGCGGCTCTGTGAATCTCTGGCCCCTCTGGCATAGATGCTTGTCAGTAAACATCCGTTTAAACAGATGTTTCAATTAACCAAATTATGCGAAGACGTTGGACTGAAGAAAAGCGACTACAGTTACAACAAGCAGATTGGATTGTTGGATATATTCGTAAACATGGCCCCCTTACAACCCGTCAAATCATTCAAGCATTACGTGAACATGACCGAAGTGTCGAAGCCCACATCCTTTCTAGGGCATTGAAAAAATCCCAATTCATTCATCTTCAAAAACAAATAGACATTGATGGCGAATCCCATTCCCTCTGGGAGTTTCGTGTCGATCCTCAGTAAACGTCACGCAAGTATCGCTTTTGTTCACGCATCATTGTCTGTTCAATGAAATGTGTAGCATCTTCTTCTGACATGCCACCGTGTTCGATTGCAATCTCAATAAGTGCTCTGTGAACGTCTTTTGCCATGTAGGTCTTGTCACCACAAATGTAGAAGTATGCACCCTTTTCGAACCATTCCCAAACCTCAGCCCCATGCTCTTTCAAACGATGTTGGACGTAGATTTTCTCTTCTTGATCTCTTGACCAAGCCGTCGTAAAGCGGTATAAGTCACCACTATCCATCCAGTCTTCGATTTCATCTTTGTAGTAATACTCTGTCTTTTCGGATTGATCTCCAAAGAAGAGCCAATTGCGGCCTGTTGCTTTATCGTGAACTCGTTGTTCCATGAATGCGCGGAATGGTGCAATTCCAGTCCCAGGTCCGACCATGATGATATCTGTCTCTTTGTCCTCTGGTAAGATAAACGATTTTGTTGGAGACATGAAGACGCCGACTGGAGTTTCATTGACAACGACTTCATCCGCCATGTATTGTGTTGTTAGGCCACCTCGTTGACGATCGTGATAATTGAATCGAACGATACCGACTGTCAATTCAACGAACCCTGGATGAGCATCATGAGAGGATGCAATAGAATACAGTCGAGGCTTGAGTCGGTCGGCCATTTCAAGGAATTCTTCTGGAGAATACTTGACGCTAAACTCTCGCATGATGTCGACATAATCTCGAGTCCAGAGATAATTTTCAATCTCTTTTGCATCTGAAAGGATTGCTTTGACCTGAGAGGCAGGGTCGTCTGTTGGCATACTGGATGTGAGGCCAGGTGGCAAGTCACCTTCTTCTTCTGCATTCCAATTTATACCGTTTCGTGAACGCTTGACAATACTCATCGAGATGTTCATTCCAGATGAAACCACCTTATTCGCAAGAGATTGTACGAATTTCTTGTTTGCCATATGCACTTCAAAATCTTTCTTGAGAGCGGAATAGAGGTCTTTCTCCCCTTTGTGAGTCGTGACGGTATGGTCTCGATTCCAGCCTTGGATTTGAATAATTTCCTCCACGATGTGTGGTGGATTTTCTGGAAGTACCCCAAGCGCATCGCCTACTTTGTAATCAAGTCCTGAGTCGCCAAGATCGAATACGATATGACGCGTCTCTTTTTTGGAGCCCTTTCCATTCAGGACATAGCATTCAGTGATTTTGGAATCGTATGGGTTTTTTGCAGACCAGTTACTCATGAACTCACCAATCGCTTCGCGATGTTTTTCCCAATTGTGGTACACTTATCATCATTCTCTTACGCCCATAGCCCTCATGCATAGGATTCAAAGAGTTGATTCTCGGACGATATACCATGACCCACGAAGTTCGGTTGTTAGGAACGGGTAATGCCTTCCTTCCAAAGCAAAGGCTTCATTCGTTCATGATTCTTGATGGCATCCATATTGTCGATGCCCCTCCAACTGCTCTTGTGAGTTTGCGAATTGCAGGTATTTCACCTGCAGATATTGAAACGATTTTCGTAACCCATCTTCACGGAGATCACGTTTTTGGATTACCGTTTTTACTCCTCGAGAGAAAATACATTTCAGACAGAGAACGAATAAAACCTCTCACAGTCGTAGGTGCGAAAGGTGTGAGGGAACGGTTTCAAACGCTTTGTCAACTTGCCTTTCCTGGAAGTTTGGATGATGCACTTGATTCAATTACGTTCATTGAAAGCGAACAAGGATCAACCAAGGATAACTGGAGTTGGGAACGCTTTGAAGTCCATCACGATGATGCTGTTGACCCGCATGGATATCGCTTTGAGCACAATGATGGTGCCTCATTTGTACACTCCGGTGATTCAGGTCCTTGTGAGAATCTTGAGAATGCGATCTCTCGATCTCAATTAGCCGTTGTCGAGATGGGTTTTCCCCAGTGGGTCCCATCAGATCATCACCACAAACCGAACGACATTCAATCTTTAGCGGAGAGACATCCGAGTACTGAATTACTCATAACACATACATTCATAGATTCTGAAAAATCAAGTGGTGAACCAATCTTAACCAATGAATTTCCAACCCATCCAGAAACGGTTCATCACCTCGAGGACGGAGATGCCTGGGTTTACAAAAACTCAGCTTGGTATCAACAAAAATGAGTTGATATTTTTTGTTCGTTTAAGTACCCCTAGAGAGCCGTATATCATTTTCAAATAATTCTTTTTTTACAATCAAAATTGAATCCTTCAATCAATTTCCACGGACATCCTTATGAGGGGGGCTCGGACTCGGAGAAACTATCCCGATGCTGGTTCAACGAGCCGCCGCTAAGGGGTATATAATGGAGGAAAAATTGTGAAGGAAAACATCTTCGACACTTTGCTCTCCAGGCCAAGTTTATTTCTCAATAAAGAGATTCTTCATCATAGTCATCGACCAACTATTATGCCACATCGGGAAAAAGAAATTGAGCGTATTGCATTCAATCTTGTTGAAGCCCTAAATGGCCAGATCCCATCAAACATGATTCTCTATGGAGTAACTGGAGCAGGAAAAACTGCCGTTACGTTACATGTTACAAACCTCTTGAAAGAGAAAGGGGAACAAATGAGAAGAGACATTACTCCTGTCATGGTCAACTGCAGACAAATCGATACTCAATATAGGGTTCTGTCAAATATTGGAAATTCACTTCTCGAGGATCATGAAATCGATGAAATCCCATTCACGGGCTGGCCAACAGATCGTGTGTTCAAGGAGCTCATCAAGAGGATGGATGCAAGAAAAGGTGTCTTCGTCATTGTACTGGACGAAATCGATCACCTTGTGAGAAAAGCAGGAGATGACTTGCTTTACAATCTTACGAACCTCAATTCATTCCTCAAAGATTCACGGGCATGTGTCATCGGAATTTCAAACGATTTGAAATTCACAGAATTCCTAGACCCTCGTGTTCGATCTCGTCTTGGTCAACAAGATCTTCTGTTTGCTCCATACGATGCTGAGCAACTCAAGGACATTCTCAGGAAGAGAGCAAGTGTCGCTATTGCCACCGATGTTGTGTCAGAAGGAGTTATCGCCCTCTGTTCAGCGTTTGCAGCACAGGAGCACGGAGATGCTCGATGTGCTTTGGATTTATTGAGAGTTTCCACAGAGAAAGCAGAACAACTGGGTGATGACAAGGTTGAACAACATCACGTTCGTATGGCGCAGCACCAGATTGAAGCTGACCAAATCGAACCTGTTATTGCCGCTTTACCAACTCAACAAAAGTTAGTTCTCGCTTCGGTTCTCATCAACGAAAGGAACGGACTTAAGAATATACAAACTGGTCAACTTTACGATGTCTATGATCAAGCCTGTTCATATCTTAATATTCCATCCTTAACACAGAGAAGAATTTCAGGGATTATCGCCAATCTCGATATGCTTGGATTAATCACTGCAAGAACAATTAGCCGTGGACGATATGGTCGTTCAAAAGAAATTAATTCATGCATTCCACAAAATGTGGAAACTCAACAAATCTTGATGAATGCTGATGAGAATATGAGTACTGTATTCAACAATCGCTATCGACAACAACGTCCGCTTTGATTCGTTGTTCTTATATGGATGAGGCAGGTGGCGGATTCATGAGCAGTGAAGTGGAGACAGAAGAAAAAGGTTTTTTGGACCTTATTTCAAATCCTTCAATGGGTCTTTCCAAATGGTATATTGCTATTGGAGCATGGGGACTCGCCTTAGCAGTACTCAATATGACTGGTCAAATTCATCCAACATATCGAGTTTCATGGGGAGGACTCCTCACCTTTGAATTACTCGCAGATGCGTTTGGTGACAAGAATACTGCTGCCACATTTGTTGCTGGAGATGCTGTATTCATGATCGCTTGCGCCCTACTTGTTGGACTTGGCCTGAGGTCAATCAACGAATCCAATGAAGGTGGCGTTGCAAGTTTCTTCCAATCCATGGTCATCAATGACACATGGCCAGCTCTCGTTGGAGGCGAAGGTGGAATGATG
The DNA here is from genome assembly GCA_963991835.1 of uncultured euryarchaeote. Taxonomy (GTDB): domain Archaea; phylum Thermoplasmatota; class Poseidoniia; order Poseidoniales; family Poseidoniaceae; genus MGIIa-L2. The sequence goes on along the minus strand of CAXDRT010000019.1, from coordinate 2,662 downwards.
CGTGCTGCTGGTGCATGGTGCCTTCTTCTCGGATTCGGATTCTACATTGCTTACAGCACAATGTACGAAGCATGGATTGATCTTGGCGTGTATTCAGTCTCAATCACACTCGTAGCATTTGGCTTTGCTCTTAATGCAGCAAGTCGTGCTCCACCTGGTGACGACACAGTCATGTGATTGTTCAACTGAACAACCGCTTATGTCCATTTCTCGATAACAAAGCATCCAATGCTCCTAGTGCAAGACCCTGCCATAGTGCAATGGACCAACGGAGAATTAAGATTCTCACTGAAAGTGATAGAAAGAGATGATTTCCCTTTCCATCTCTTTTCAAACTTCGAGTTATGAGTCCAAGCGGGCCTCTCCAGAAGAGGAGTTCTATCAATGCTCCAAGCATCAGGCCACCAAATGCAAGATTTGTCTGCCACATAGAGAGCAAATCGCCGTCAATGGGTAATGCCAATATGATCGGAATAAACGATAACAACATCAACAAAGTGATCGGAAGAATTGAGAATGCAATACTAGCACTTCCAATGAAATCAAAACCAGGTCCGCTTCTCTGTCTTGCTGGGAAATGACGAACAATTCGAACGTGTGCTCGTGCATCTCTCCTACGTTTACGTAAGAAACGACGTATTCCAATTTCTGGTACGTGTGAAACCAAAGCGTCGGGTGCGTGAATAATTGTACCTCCATTTGAAAGAAGGCGGAGGCTCAATTCCATATCTTCTGCGTGATACCATGATGGATCAAAACCTCCTGCTTCAATCAATGATTCTCGAAGAAACATGGAACACGGTCCATTCGCAAGCGAAGTCCTCCTCGGTCTGTTGCGGTATTTTGATGCGATTTCGACTGCTCTAAAACGACTGACAACATCATTATGCGATTGAAAGACTGTTCGTCCAGTTACTGCGGCAATTGATTCATCTTCAATCGGTTTGCAAGCGATTAACATTTGTTCAATCCAATCAGGTTCAGGTCGAACATCAATATCGGTTATTGCAATCCATATTCCACTTGACTGTTTTACTGCAGCCATACGTCCAGCGGATAAGCCATGTGAATCCTGATGAATAATATGAATGGGGACTTCGCCGCCTGCATACTTTTCATGCCAAGCGTCAAGTTTGGATTTCGTATCGTCAGAAGATCCATCATTTACTGCGATTATTTCCAATGGACGATGTGTTTGTTGAAGAAGAGAATCAAGGCAGTCATCAACCCAATGCCCACCGTCTCTTACACAAACGGTCACACTTACCAATGGATGTTCGGACATTATTCAACCTCGAACATAACCAGTAAATTCCGACTTCGATGTTTTGCTTCGAGATCAAGTACACGCATAACGACACCTTTTGTTGGTTGTCCATAGACAATAATCGTTCCAAGTGGAGCAGTTGCAAGAATGTACATTGGCGCTAAATCTTCTTCGCCATCCACTTCAATCAAAACAGGCTCATCTTGAATCAATGACCATTGGATAACATCAAGAAGATCAGGTGTCAGAACACTTGGTGGATTCTTGACACTTCGGCGAAGAGAATACATTTCTGAATTCACTTTGAGGTCATCATCGAGTTCTGTTCGCTTCGTTTGCCCATCGATAAATGCAATGTCTGGTTGTATTCCCATATCCATGAGCCCTTTGACAGTCACATCGCCAACAGCAACTAAAGCTCCATGATTTACTGGAAGCGACTCAAGCATTGCTGAAAGAGCAACTTCTGGAGCATCTTCAGGTCCTTCAAACAATTCTCCCATTGGTGTTTTGAATTCATCATCCAAGACAGTTGGCATTCGCAACGTTTTCCCATTGAGTGCTGGAGGAATCCATGGATGTCCATCGGTATCGACAAGTCCGTTTCGAATTCGGCTTGACGAAAGAATGCCTCCGAGTTCATCCATCATGTGAGGAGCTTCGATAATATGGAGAGCCTGTAGCCCATTTTCCATACGTTCATTGTTAATGTGATGACATCGAGAAATTGTTTCTGCTGTTGCAACAATGCTGTCCGCTTGTTGATGATGGGGGGCTGGACCATGAGGATCTTCCAATACGAACACTCCATGCCGCTTAGGAGCATTATGGGAAAGCCAAGAGAGGACACCTTCCATTCGGTCTTCAAGAGATTCTATCCATCCACCTTTTGCTTGAGCCATAGCATCATTCGTAACATGCACTTCAATGAAGTCTGCTTGTCGAAGAGCGGTCTGGATCAACAACTGATGGCCTGAATGAAATCTGTCAAAGGTGCCACCGATGAGGCATCGCCGGTAGTGACGTTCCTCTTCCATGTGCATTGGTGGAGCCACACGGCATTTGATGACATCGCTTGTTGCAGAGAAAAAAGTGAGAAATCTTGGCTTCCAGAACGTTATTTCAGCAGGTGGAAATGTAGATAATTTAAAAGAATTTAATTTAACTGAACTTGATTACCAAGAAGGCCAAACAAGAATTAAAGTTTCGAGGGCTTCTAAAGGGGTAGAACAAATCAAATCAGCATCAGTAGTGTCTCCAAATAAAGCAGTTTTAAATGAATCAAATGATGGAGATGGTATAAGAGTAAAATCTCCAATTATTGGCACAGCTTACTTAGCTCCAGAACATGGTGCAAATAAATTTATTGAGGTTGGTGTTAAAATATAAAAATTT
>CAXDRT010000018.1:0-22290 GCA_963991835.1 uncultured euryarchaeote | reverse complement strand
AAAGAAGCCCGTGAAGCTGGTGCAATTGATCGAGCAGGACCTCGAATGCAACAATGCATCTCCACATTCAAAGAATTACTTGCTTCAAGTCTGAACAGGATGGCTGTTTCGCCTACAATCGTTGCATGGTCTGGACGAATGGGTGGTGATTGGCTTGACGGTTTTGAATTTGAACAACGAAACGAATCTCCAATTGAATCGACTGCTCAAGATACATCTCATCTCGTTCAAGATCTTCTCAAAGCAGAAGTCGATGTGATTCTGTACGCTGGAGGTGATGGAACCACTCGAGATATCGTCAATGCCCTTGAAGGAAATGAAACGCCATTAATTGGTGTTCCTGGTGGCGTAAAGATGCATTCTGGTTGCTTTGCAACCACTCCAAAAGCTTCGGCAGAAGTCTTACTCGCTTTCCTTCAAGGTGATTTGATGGTAGCGATTACTGAAGTCATGGACTTGGATGAAGAAATCTATCAGAAGGGTGAATGGAAGGTTCGTATGTATGGAGAGGCTTGGACGCCTTCAAGTCCACGATTTATGCAAGGCGCAAAAGAACAAGTCGAACGTGCTTCAGAATCGGATACGATTGAAGGATTGGCCAATCATATCGGGAACTTGATCGATGACGATCCTGAACTCATGATTATTTGGGGTAGTGGAGGGACACTACGGCGAATGGGAGAGCATCTCAACGTAGAATTAACACTCCTTGGAATCGATATTCAACACAAAGGAACAATTCATTCTGATTTGAATGAACAACAATTGTTGAGTCACCTTAACGGATATGAGGGGCCACGTCTCCTTCTGTTGTCTCCAATGGGTGGCCAAGGTTTCCTTATTGGTCGAGGTAACCTACAACTCTCTCCTGATGTCCTTCGGGCGATTGGGTTTGAATCAATCCTTGGAGTTGCAACACCATCGAAACTTCTCGGTTTGTCCAGTGTACGTATCGATACAGGCGATCCATCACTCGATGAAGAATATCAACAACGTCGTTTCATAAAATTACTACAAGGTTATCGAACGACTCGAGTCATTCGCATTCTCGAATCCTAAGATCAGAGTCAGTTTGAACTGGTCTGGGTACACACTTAAGCGCACTATTTTGTTGAGAATCTATGCATTATGTTCTGGCAAATTCCGAATCAAGACAGATTCTTGCGCTAATCGAGTTCTAGATTTAGGTGGGAAAGGAAATACTCCTGCGAGTACTTGCGAACACCAGAAAATAGTACGCGATTTCAAATCTTCAAGCCATTCACTTGCATCCTTACCATTTGAAATCAATTCCTTGTAGGCTTCATGAGCGGAATATACCTCGTGAATCCAAGGGTGGCCTTCTGAACCAAATACGCCTGAATCGTTTGCCCTTTCAAGGGCTCGTTGAATGAGATCATGGGCAGTGTCTCTCCATTCTACATCTCTTAATGTTGGTTTTTCTATGTGTTTTTCAGCCCCATGTATCATCAAAGAAACTGCTTCACTAAGCCATATGTCTCCATAATTTACGGCCCAACCCCAACCTTCTTTCTTAGCATAGGCCAATCTGAAGAGATCAATTGCAGAAGTCCATTCGTTCTGTAACATGAGTTCTATTCCATCGTACCACATGAATCTGGCAGCCTCAAGGAGCCTTTTCTGATAACAGCCTTTTAGATTCTGTTCGGCATAAAATCGGACTTCATTATCGCCGAATGTAAGTGCATAGCCAAGGTATAGCTCGCATTCGAATAATGTGTTTTCAAGTAATTTGTGAACATTCATGTGATATCCTCCAAGATGTCCCCACCATTTGCCACGATCAAGGCGTGGGTGTGCTTCAAGTAGTTCTCTTAATCGATTTAAATCCGCAAGCATAGTTGTGCAAGTTACGCGGTTTCCTATCTCCTCGCTCCCCCACTGATTCCATGTTCTGTTCAGACGTTTCAACAATTCAGTAGCAGTTTCACGAGCATCAAATTCCTTCTTCTGGAAGGCTGAAACATCAAAATTACTCGGAGGTTTATTTCCTTCAATTTTGAATCGAATCTCCAAACGAATCAGTCCTACAGAGTCATCATTCCAATCGGAAGTGCTTACAGCAACAAAATGTACGGGGTACTGTTCGTCTCTGTGAGGGTCATAACGAATTTCACCAGCAAGACTACCATCATCAGAAAATAGAATTCCTGGAGGAAGCACAACAAGAGTAGGCGCTTGCATGAACCCCTTTTTATTGAGTAATAGTGGGTCTGCTTTTTGATTCAATTTGTCTCCGACCTGAAACACTCCAAGATCAATTTCATGCCGTGTAACCTTGAGGTTGTTTCTTTCCGCACAACGATAGTGTTCACTGTAAAGTTCCGCATATAGCCAATCTTTTGGACAGTCGTCGCAACAAAAACATCTTCCTTTACGATAGCGTTGGTATTTCGGCGTGACTGAATCCTCGGAACAGCAAAGATTGGATTTCATCTTAGAAGGCATTGAGGTGCCTTCATCAAGCATGTTTCTTTCCGGTCTAAATTCTGCTAGAGCGTCTTTACGTTGTAGCATCTTTACATCCTCGTCGGTTGTTTCTCGACAGAAATGATCATTGTCTTCAGGGACGTATATCAATGAATAATCATCCTCTAAGGCAACTTGATAGGGCGCTACTTGTCCTTCTGGCCAGTGTTCTTCACGATAATTCAGTGCGATTATTCTTCCAAGCATCCACCCTTGTTCGCCTAAGTTACACAATACGATGGAGCCAACATTAAATCGAAATTCTGACATACTTAGCCTCCATTGTACGTATTTATTCTCAATGAAGAGAAGTACTCTCTGAACATACCACTCTCAATCTAAGGTAATTCTTGTCCACTCGAGGCAAGAAGCAATCCGAGGAATGGAGGGCTTGGCCGACCTGGTCTGGATTTGAATTCAGGATGGTATTGGACACCAACGAAGAATGGATGATTATCGAGTTCAAAGATTTCACAACGTAGTCCACTCTCATCCTTACCGACAAACTTCAATCCTGCTTGTTCAATTTGCTCAACAAGATCAGGATTGATTTCGTAACGATGTCGATGTCGTTCATCCACTTGTGTTTGCCCGCCGTAAAGGCGGCGTGTGACACAGTCATCAACTTGGAAGATCGTTGGGCGAGATCCCAGACGCATTGTTCCTCCAAGATGTGTCTTGGAGATTTCAGGCATGAAGATGACTGCAGGGTTTGCAGCATCTGGATCAAATTCAGTGGAGGTTGCATCGCTGATTCCCAATACATTTCGACAGAATTCAATGGTTGCAACTTGCAATCCCAAGCAGATTCCTAGATATGGAACATTATTTTCTCGAGCGTATTGTGCTGCCAAAACCTTTCCTTCAATTCCACGGTCGCCAAAGCCACCTGGAACAAGGACGCCATGAGCGTTCTCTAGCAGAGACCAAGCATCAGAATCCTTGCTTTCCTCAAGGTCGCTTGCTTCAATCCAATCGATACGTAATTTCCGATCAACTGCAATCGCTGCATGCTGAAGCGATTTAATGACAGATAAGTACGCATCAGAAAGGCCAGTGTACTTCCCAACCATTGCAATATGGACTTCTTGTTCCAGTTCGTCAAGATGGTAAGCCATCTTCTTCCAGTCGGAAAGAATTTCAGTTTTGTTGCAATCAATGCCCAGAATATTGCAGAACCCTTGCTCTTCCAGCATTAACGGCACATGGTAGATGTTGGGGACATCGTGAGTCGAAAAGACTGCTTTGGGATCGACATGGCAAAATGCCCCAAGTTTGTCCCTTGTCTCTTGAGTCAATGGCTTGCTTGAACGACAAACAAGAACATCGGGGGTAATCCCTAATCCCATCAATTCTTTGACAGTGTGTTGTGTAGGTTTTGTCTTCTGTTCACCAACAGGTCCCATAACTGGTACGAGTGAAACGTGAACAAAGGTGACGTTTTCTCTACCAACACGGAATTGGAATTGACGTAATGCTTCCAAATAGGGTGCACTTTCAATATCTCCAACAGTTCCACCCAATTCGACAATACATACGTCGGGAGAAGCGTTGCTTCCATCAGCAGAGAGTTTTGCAACATCTTCAATCCAATCTTGTACTGCATCGGTGACATGTGGAATGACTTGAACCGTCTTGCCAAGATAATCGCCCCGGCGCTCAGCTTCTATGACTTTTGAGTAAATTTTCCCAGTCGTCAGATTATTGTCCCGAGCAAGGTTGAGATCGAGGAATCGTTCATAGTTGCCGAGATCCAAATCGACTTCGCCGCCGTCATCCAAAACAAAGACTTCTCCGTGTTCAAACGGGCTCATTGTTCCAGCATCGCTGTTGAGATATGGATCAATTTTGATAGAAGTGACTCGCAGTCCAGCGCTTTTCATGAGGACGCCAATGCTACTTGCAGTGACACCTTTGCCCAGTCCACTGAGCACTCCCCCGCTGACAATTACGTACTTCACCTCTATCAACGGGCTTTTAGGCCGTCGCGCATACCATATCAATATTGGCTAAGGAGATGAACTATGTCGAGAGCCACAAGTGGAAAAATTCTGGTCACGGGAGCATTAGGCCAGATTGGTACCGAACTTGTTGAAGCTTTGAGGGATAAACATGGACCCTCTTCTGTGATTGCTTCTGACATCCGAAGTGATGAGAAGCAGAATTCAACGAGCCAGGGCCCCTATGTGACTCTGGATGTTTTGGATACCGATTCGATTATCAAACTGTGCAACGATGAGGGCATAGGGACTGTATATCACTTAGCAGCATTGCTTTCCGCTACGGGAGAAAAGAATCCAGAACTCTGTCGAAAGGTAAACGTTGGAGGTACTATATCGGTCTTTGAGGCAGCAAAGAAGTGTTCTCTACGAGTGTTCCTACCCTCTTCGATTGCAGTTTTCGGACCAGATGCTCCAAAACATGCTCCACAGATTACAGATCTGAATCCGACAACGGTTTATGGTGAAACGAAGGTGAGTGGAGAGTCACTTGCCAGAGAATACGGAGATAAATATGGAATTGACGTACGAGGCATTCGATATCCTGGGCTTATTTCATACAAGGCGCCAGCAGGTGGAGGGACAACTGATTACGCTGTTGAGATTTTTGATGCTGCAATCAATCATGGGTATTACGAATGTTTTGTTCGACCAGACACCCGCTTGCCTATGTTGTACATGGACGATGCCATCAAAGCAACCCTGATGCTCATGGATGCGCACAGTGACACGCTTGGTCCATCAAAAGAAGGATACAACATTGATTGTCATTCATTTACCGCTCAAGAATTAGCAGATGCAATCTCGAAAGAAGTGGATGGTTTCAAATGTGATTTCGTTCCAGATGTCCGCCAGAAGTACGCCGATTCATGGCCAGACTCAATTGATGGATCCGTAGCAAAGAAGGAGTGGAATTGGTCTCCAAGTTATGGTCTTGAAGATATTGTAAAAGCAATGCTCGATGGCCTATCAGAAGAACGTTGATTTCTTTTGATGCTTACGAAACTTATTGAGATATCCACTTGTAGGTTCGAGCACCTTCATCGTTTCCTTCTTCACTAATATTGACCAAAGCGAATTCGCCACGTGGGGCGACAACACTCTTCTCTTGCAATCCTTTGTGGAGGTTCTCATAGGTGATCTCATCAATCGCAACTCGTCCAGCAAGACGTTCAAAGAGTTGCCATCGAGCAACAACTTCACGCCATTTTGGCGCTACCTTTCCTTCGAAAACCTTTGCCTTGGCTCCTGAACCATATCCACAGAGACCAAACAATTCTCCCTCAAGACTCGAGTTGTCTTCCAAATCGGATTCAAAGGTTGACATAAGAGCGAGGAAAATGGAACCTGTGTATTGATTGCCAATAAGACTGGATGCACGTTGGCCTTTCTCGATTCGTTCCTTGTGGAATTGGATGTATTCAGGAGTTTTCGAGATTGCTCTTCGATAACCATCCATTTCATTTTCCCATGCAATTAGTGCTTCAGGATCGTCAGAGCTTGGCTTTGGTGGTTGTTCTCCAATTTGTTCAACAACATTTGGCCACATCTCTGTATCGATTCGATCGTGACGGAATACATCAGGGAACATCCGCTTAGCTTGGAAAGCATATGGCAAGTGCATGATGATTCGAGACCATTGTTGTGTGAAGCGGGTATCCAGTTCAGGATCCCAACGGTTTTGCTTTATTGCACGTTCACTGAAGTTGTAGAATGCTTGACGAACGGCTTGTTGATAGCATCGATTTGAAAATTGTCCGTCAAAGACAGGTTCGTCTCTGTGAACATTAACGGATTCTTCTCCGTGAGCAAAAATACCAAGTCGACGAACTGTTGATTCAGGAAGGTGCTTGACCATTCGTTCAACAATCCCCTTTTTGAGTGATTGTCCAGTTTCTTGAGCAAGTTGCATAACGTTTGTAATAACGCTTCGAAGACTAACATTTCGACGTGGTTTGAAGAAATCATGGACAGGGGTTGTCGAGACTCCCCAGCAATCTGGAATTTCAAGTAATCTTGGATTTTGTCGGATGAGAAGTGCTCCACCTCCCGCTCCCTGTGTATATTCTCCACTTGATTCAAGATCGTATTTCGCATTATCAGAGAAGATAACAACGCCAATTCGTTCATCTTCAAGTGTCGAACGTGCAGCCCAGTCAAGTGTTGTGTGAAGTGCGTCGACGGCGCCGATACAAGCAAAAGTCATATCCACTACGTCGCAGTTTCGAAAACAATCGACTCCAAAACGGTCTTGGTAACGTTGAGTGAGCATGTCAAGAATGTAGGTTGCAGTAGGTTTTGCACCATCGAGAGCAGATTCTGTTCCGAGATACATCCTTCCAATCGTTCGTGGATCGATACCATTTCGATCGATTAAACGCATGACTGCCATGGCACCCATAGTCGCTGTATCTTCATGGACATCTGGAATAGCCATCGCTTCCAGTCCAAGTCCTTTGTTCAATTTCCCATAGTCTGCACCTCGCATTTCTGCGAAGTCTCGCATGTCCATGTAGAGGCGTGGAAAATGAATCGCCACATCGTCAATCCCAACTTTGACCATGTATATCCGCTGAATTTACTATATATATAGGGTGGTTATGATTTGAAGAACGTCAAATCGTGTTTATCTACGGTCTGGAGCGGTACCGTCAAGAGATGCTTGTACGTCTTCAGGAACGCTGATTTCTTGCCTTGCCCAGAGGACATCATCAATACGTAATACGGCAACTGAGACTTCACTTGCTCCAGAGATTGCTTGTTCTAAAACACGAGCTGGTTCCACTACTTCGCATTGTATCATGTCTTCTGGAAGTTTAGAATTGACGTTTAATCCGATGGAATCATCATTTTTCGTCGATTGAATCGATACGATTTGCAACAGGGTGTCGATAGGATCCATTCCAGCATTTTCAGCGAGTACTCTCGGAACTGTCTCTAAACCATCGGCGAATGCTTCAATTGCGAGTTGTTCTCTTCCAGGAACAGTTTCAGCAAATCGTCGAAGTCGACGAGCCAGTGCGATGTATGTTGCACCTCCACCAGGGACAAGTTTCGGTGATTCCATCAGTCGACAAGCAACTCCAAGTGCATCAGCAAAACATCGTTCTACTTCAGAAACAACCGTTTCGGTACTTCCTGTTGCAACAAAGGTCGCTCCACCTTCATCAGCTTCTAGAATCCAGTGTTCGGAATCGCCCCACCGTTCACAGTAGCTTTTGATGAAGACTCCAACATCTTCTTTCCTCGCTTGATGAATGGTTGGTACGAGCAATGCTCCACATCCCCTTGCAAGCAATTCCAGGTCACTCTTCGCAACACGTCGGAATGCTTGGATACCTGCTTTTGCAAGATGAGAATGCATTGCATCATCAATTCCTTCACGACAAGCAAGAACATTGATTCCAAGACTTGATAATTTCTCTACTTGATTGAGAAGTCGTTCATGTTCAGCATCCCTAAAGGATTGAAGAACTTCTGTCGAAGTGACATTGAGTTTCACATCAGTGCTCATCGAGCGTAGTTCAAGTCCACCATCGACTAAGAGAATCGATCCAGGACCGAGTGTTGAGGGCATATCTCGATGAGCACGCTTCTTTGCAAGAGCAAGTCCAGTGATAAGATTTGATTCATCAAGGGTGGGACCACTTCGGGTAATGACCTTGACTCTGGTCGGATCAACAACCATCTTTCCTTTCGAACCCATAGCAACGGTTTCAGCAGCACTTACGGCACAATGCGCTATGACTGATTGCATTTGTGTATGCAGCTTTCCAGCCAATGACGTCTTTGTTGCCGCAAGAATTTGTTCTTTTGATGCTTCTACACTTAATTCCGGCATTGCATCTCTGCAGAACTGCTCTGCAATTCGATATCCACGAGCGATGGTGGCAGGATGAACGCCTTGTACAACCAAATGCCAAGCATTTTGCAACCATTCAGCAGCGAGAAGAACGGTTGTTGTCGTTCCATCTCGAACGGTTTGGTCTTGAGTTGCACTCGCAGAAATTAGCATGTGTGCAATTGGATGCTCTACTTTCGCAGATTCGAGAACAGTGATGCCATCATTGGTCACCATACTGCGACCTTCATCATCGACCAAGAGTTTGTCAAGGCCCTTTGGGCCAAGTGTTGAGCGAACTGCTCCAGCTAATGCAATAGCAGCCTGGATGTTCTTGCGAAGGGCATCTCTCCCCGTGGTTCGGTCCGTCTCCTCAAGGATCGGGACTTCGCTCATAGACAATCCACCTGAGCCATGCACATAAGTCCAATGCTCAGTCTTCTTCGTCAACGACTTCGAAGTCAGCATCAACAACATCGTCACTTTCAACGTTGATGTTTCCATCTCCTTCATCGTTTTCAGATTCAGCCATTTCAGCAGCAGCGGCCTCATACAGTTTGGATGAGATTGCATGCATTGATTCCTCAACTTCCTTGACCTTTGCTTGAATTGTCGCCTCATCCATTGCATCGTAGTCGATTGGTTTTCCTTCTCCATCTTGCACAAGTGCTTCAAGTTCGGAGAGTTTTTCACGGACTGGTTCGAGATCAGCAGCATCGAGTTTGTCTTCGTTTTCGTCCAGTGTTCGACGAGTTTGGTAGACGATTTGATCTGCCATATTTCGCAATTCAACCTTTGCCTTTCTTCGCTTGTCTTCTTCTGCAAAGTTTTCAGCTTCTGCAATCTTGCTCTGGATATCTTCTTCGCTTAGGGATGTTTGTGATTCAATCTTAATGGAGTGTTCCTTTCCAGTTCCCATGTCTTTTGCGCTTACGTTAACGATACCGTTTGCATCAATATCGAACGTCACCTCAACTTGAGGAACTCCACGAGGTGCAGGAGGTATGTCTGTGAGATGGAACTGGCCAAGAGTCGTGTTATCTTTTGCAAATTCTCGTTCTCCTTGAAGGACGTGAATTTCTACAGCAGGCTGGTTATCGCTTGCAGTTGAGAAAATTTCACTTCTTCGAGCAGGAATTGTTGTGTTTCGCTCAATCATTGTTGTTGTAACGCCACCAAGCGTCTCAATACCGAGAGTTAACGGGGTAACATCGAGAAGAAGGATGTCGGAGACTTCTTCATCACCAGCAATAATTCCAGCTTGCAGTGCTGCGCCCATAGCAACTGCTTCATCAGGGTTGATTCCTTTGTATGGAGCCTTTCCAGTTTCCTTTTCAATCGCAGTTTGTACTGCTGGGACTCGGGTTGAACCACCGACGAGAATGACCTTATCGACATCACCTTTCTTCATACCAGCATCCTTCATTGCTTGGCGAGTTGGAGCCATCGTGTCTTCGATGTGCTTTGCAATTAAATCTTCGAATCGTGCTCGAGAAAGCGTCATGTCAAGGTGCTCTGGATTACCATCTTTCATGGTAATGAATGGGAGATTAATCTGAGAGGATTGAGTCCCAGAAAGTTCGATTTTTGCTTTTTCAGCGGCTTCTTTTAGACGACTCATTGCTTGGTTATCCTTTGAAAGATCAATTCCAGTTTCTCGCTTGAATTCGCTTACAAGCCATTCAATGACACGATCATCAAAATCATCGCCACCGAGTTTATTGTTCCCTGCTGTTGCTTTTACTTCGATTTGAGGTTGTCCATCAACGTTGTAGATTTCAAGAACTGAAACGTCAAAGGTACCTCCTCCTAAATCGTAGACGAGGATTGTTTGGTCGTCGCCTTTGTCTGCGCCATATGCAAGAGCAGCAGCAGTAGGCTCGTTGATGATACGAAGAACATCCATTCCAGCAATACGGCCAGCATCCTTGGTTGCCTTTCGTTGAGCGTCAGTGAAGTAGGCAGGACATGTGATGACAGCTTGCTTAACTTCAACACCAAGATATGCTTCTGCATCAGCCTTCAATTTTTGAAGAATAAACGCTGAGATCTCTTGGGGAGTGTAATCTGTATCGTCGATGTTTGTATTCCAGTCCGTACCCATATGTCTCTTGACGGAGATGATGGTTCGGTCAGGGTTCGTTACAGCCTGTCGCTTAGCAGTGATGCCGATTAGCCGTTCTCCATCTTTGCTAAATGCAACGACAGAGGGGGTTGTTCTTGCGCCTTCAGCGTTTGCAATAACGATTGGTTCACCGTTTTCGATGGTTGCTACACAGCTGTTTGTTGTTCCTAAATCAATTCCAATTACTTTGCTCATTTCTTCATCTCCTTTCACAGAATAGGGATTCCTCCATCATCGTCATCATCATCGTCATCTTTTGCAACATCGATGGTAATGTCAGATTGTTGGGGAATTGAATCGTCGCCATCTTCACCTGGCGGGAGTGCAGCGAAGGCATCCTCTGGAGGGATTAATCGCAGTGTGATATCGAGGATGCCGTTATTGAGTGTGAAGTCAACGACGTCTTCGCATGCATGAGGTAGTTCAATTCGAGCTAAGGGTGCGAGTTGTGTTGATCGATGAACTTCTACAAGTGTCCCTCCATCGATGAGATTTAATTCGACTTGGTCTTGCTCAATCTCGCCTTTCTTAGCGAAGTCAACTGTGACGCTCATGTTCCAACCTTCGAGATAGATATCATCGGCAGGAAGTGTGAGATTTTCCTCTTCACCTGTTTCCGGGGTTTGGATCTCTACGGGATCGACTCGGACATCTACGCCCATATTTTTGAAAAGTTCACCAAAGTCCATACCTGGCTGGAACATATCTTTGAGGCTGCTTAAGTCGAAATTGAAGTTCACATCGCCCTTAGCAATACGTTCTTCGTCAATCCCCATGGCTTCAAATTGGGATCGGAATTGCTTCAAGAGACCTCTAAGTTGCTCACGACTCATGTTCATGCCCATATTGGACAAGAGTTTCTCAAGTTGGTCAAGCATTTTTTCTTCCCAGTCGTCTCCAGTCATCGTTTCACCACTACTGAACCTTAGGTTACATAATGCCGAGTACAAGGCCATATATGAACCTAACGAAATGGAGCATAGAGTATGCTTTTGTAAATCGAAATCAAATAATCAGGTAAAACAGGCCTTTATATGCGCGTAGAGTTAATTTTTGTTTGGTGAATACCCATGAATCTAAGTTCAAACGATAGACTAGTCCGTGTTTTCGGTGGCTTTGTTATGGTGGGTGTGGAATACGCCTCCGAATTCAACTGGGACGTTTTACTGCTTGCAGTAGGGTGCTGGAGTCTTCTAACATCCGCAGTTGGATTTTGTCCATTTTACAAATTATTCGGCCATTCGACATGTCCAATCTGATTCTCTCCACTGATCTCAATTGTCAGTGGTTGAACTGACACAAAGTATCCTTTCGGTAACAAAATTGTTACTGTATAAAAAAACATCAAATGCTTCTGCGTTATCGGTTACTTAAGGCGAATAGTATGGTTGATGATTTTTCGGACGTTGCTGAGTCAAATGCAGATTATGTTGCTGCATTTCCAGTCAAGGCTGTTCCGGGATTGCCTGCTAAAAAGATGCTTTTGCTCACGTGTATGGACTGCCGTATCCTTCCACATCAAGCACTTGGTATGGAATTAGGAGACATGAAAGTTCTTCGAAATGGTGGTGGACAACTCAATTCAGCCATAGAGAGTGACATTGTTTTGGCGAACCACGTTCTTGATTGTGATCGAATCCTGATCATGCAGCACACCCGATGCGGTATGGCTGCATCGACTTTGGAAAGCGTAAGAGAAGCCGTTGAATCAAACACTGGAGTTGACGCTTCGCAATTTACTCCATCTGTAATTGATAATCAAATGGAAAAATTGACTCGTGATGTGAAAACGCTTCGAAACAACCCACTTCTCAAATCAAATGTAGTTGTTCAAGGGGCAATGTACAATGTTGATACTGGAAAAGTGGACTTTATTGATGAATAATTCATTCGATAAGCTCGTAGAGAATGAGCACCTTATGCTCGATGTTGATTGAATCTTGTCCATCATCGATCACCACTTCAAGTTCATGCATACCAACTGGACTAAAATGCAGAGTATTCCATGTTGTTGAGTCACCGTCTTCGATCGATCTTGATTCACTCAAACACGGTCCATCTGGATTTACAACTGACCATGATACACTTACAGAACGGCCATCAATCCCAATGATTGAACTTGGATTTTCAACGGTTGAATTCAATATGAAATACGATGGTGAAGGAAGTTCATTCCCTGGATCTGCCTCAAAATACAGTATCTCAGGAGCACCTGTATTCGTTTCCGTCCACATAATTTCTTGCTCGATTGTGATCATTATTTCTGTAGTTTCTCGATCACCGTTCACATCGATTGCGAAAGCTTTGGCCGTGTAGTAGCCATGTTTGTCGTAAATAACATCGATTTCTGAAGTTTCAGTAGCATCGATAAGAATCTCTTCACGGCCATCGTCAGGAGATATTCCATAGAACAGGATTTCTTTTTCAAATACTGAATCAGAGAAATCAAAACGAATCATTCCATCTTCCTGTTCAATGAGTTCTCCTTGGTCATAGACGGTTTGAATACGATCGAGGTTCGAATCGGTTGTGACCACAAGGCCATTTTCGTTTCCTTGATCTTCAATTGATCCAAGGCACCCCGAAGTTAGTGTCATGAGAATGACTACTCCAATGATCGGAGTATTCCATTTCATACGATCACAATACTCAGTTCTTGTAGTTCGTAATCAAATGGTACATGGTGCGTACGTGGATTCCAGTAGCACCATTTCCGACCATTGTATTGGTCTTAGCGCCCCAGTATGTTCCAGCGATGTCCATGTGAGCCCATGTGATTTGTTCTCCGTCTTTGTCGTAGTTACGATTTGGAACGAATTGCTTGAGGAAGGCAGCAGCAGTGTTTGCTCCACCATATCGGCCAGCTCCAAGGTTGCGAGTATCTGCAATCTTTGAGTTGGTCATTTCCTTCTCGAATGCTGGAAGGAGAGGCATTGGCCAAGCCAATTCATCCACTGCGTTTCCTGCTTCGTGAATCTTTGTTCTGAAGTCATCATCATTCGACCATAGTCCAGTTGCTTCATGGCCCAGAGCAACGACACAAGCACCAGTCAGAGTTGCAAAGTCGATAATGAATTCAGGATCGAATTCACCAGCCTTCCACAATCCATCAGAAAGGACTAATCGACCTTCTGCATCGGTATTGAGGACTTCAATGGTTTTTCCAGAAAGTGTAGTAATAACGTCTCCAGGGCGCTGTGCATTTGCAGCAGGCATGTTCTCAGCCATGCAGGTGATTGCGACGACCTTTCCTTTGTGGCCAGTTGCAGCAAGTGCTTCCATGGTTCCAAAGACAGTTGCAGATCCACCCATGTCGTACTTCATTTCGTCCATGTTTGCTCCTGGCTTGAGTGAAATACCGCCTGTATCGAATGTGATTCCCTTTCCAACAAGGAGTGGGCAACGACCTTCAACCTCATGATTCATCTCATAGATGACCATGCATGGTTTACGGGATGAACCCATGCCAACAGCAACAAGTCCACCCATTCCAGCCTTTACGGCTTGTTCATAGTTGATGATTGTCACTTTTACATTGTCGTAGTCCTTTGCCCATTCCCATGCCATGTCACCAAATGCTTCAGGGTACATGTCATTTGGAGGACAGTTTCCTAGGTCTCGAGAAAGATGAACGCCAGAAACGACTCCTTCGTGAAGATTGATCAGTGCCTCAAGTTCAGTTTCTTGACCTTCATCACATGTGATGCGGGCTTGAAGGTCGGCTTCGTCATCTTCATCGTCCTTCATCTTGTAGTTGTCATAGGAGTAATCTCGAAGCATCATACCTTCGCCAAAGGCGCCCATGGATTCGATAGGGGCTCCTGAGAATCGAACTGTAAGGTCTGTGCCATGTGCCTTTTTACGAGCAGCTACAACGGCAGCACCGGCTTTTCTGTAAGCATGAAGATCAGCGTCATCTTCCTTGCCGAGTCCAACGAGCATTGCTTTTCCACCTTCGCCACCAATGAGCGTCATTGTTGACTTTGCCTTTGCTTTGAAATCTCCCTCAGCAAGTACACGGTTAATTTGGCTCTTGAGAGCAACATGAAGCCCAGTTGCATGTGCTTCTGGGACTATTTCTGTGCCTTCAAAAAGAGGTAGGATAAGCGTTCCGTCGATGTTGTGGCTTGAACTGACATTAATTTTCATGGTTTCACCGGTTACTGCGAAGTACTTGGAGCACTTGAAACCTTGCGCCAAACTTTCAGCCAAGAAAGAGGATTACTCTTCATCCTGTTCATCTTTCCTGAACAGAGACACAACAGCCAAGCAACCGATAATAGTGATTGGATTAAACAGCCCATAGCCGATGAGGAGATTGGAATCTTCGTTATTTGTCGACTCGACTGCCTCTACATCAATGGGTTCGGATACCCAGCGTGCTGAGTCGATGACACGAATCTGATAGTATAATTGCCACGATCCGCCATCTTCCATCGAGAGATTGCTCGAATCGATTTCGACCAGAGATGAATTGGTTGCATTTACTGAGAAGGAAGAAGATGTCCATGTCACCTCGCCGTTGGAACTGAGATACTGTAAGGTTGCATTAGAGGTGGATGCTTGTCCTTGATTACCGACATCGAGAGTGAGGCTATCGCCAGCAACATCGATTGCACGAACATCCAAACGAGCTCTCCAGTACCATACGTTTTCGATAAGATATCTCATAACGTCCATTTCTTCACCCAATCGGTCGTTAAGATTTTCAAAAGACCCAGGAACAAATTGCTCATCGTCGGTTTCGAAAGTGAATGTGGGGTAACCCATTACTCCGTATCCATAATCTCTACTCGTTCCACAGTTTGGATACAATCCTTGGTTTGCGTTTTGAATGGGTATGCTGGAGATATTGTCTTGAACATCATCCCTGATCTGATGGTACAGTTCCCAATCAGAAGGTTGTTCAGGCCACTTGCCCCAAGGATAGAGCATAATCCAAACTCCTGTATGCATCGTGACGTACAAGTCTGCATCAGGAACAACTGTATTCATGTAATTCGAGTTGGCAGCTGTTTCTGCTTCGCTAAATGCGCTACTGCCTGGTTGAGTTGTTGGGCAAGTATTCCAATAATGATCATAATTTCTGTTCAAGTCGACTTGATTGATGTTCCATCGAGTATCGAAATCATTGCCATCAGGATTCAACATAATCAAGATGTGAAGTTCAGTGTTCTGAAGGACATCAATCGCTTCTTGATTCCCTTCTGCCCACCCATTGATGTACCATTTTGCGGATAAGTATGCAAGAGCAGTGCCGAGATATTCGTTTCCGTGGTGACCGCCATCAATGTAGACGATCTCTTTGATGTCTCCATTCGGTTTGGTGTCATTTGACCAATCAGAAAGTCGTACAACCCACAGGGATTTACCAAGTTCAGATTCGCCAACGCTGGTAACATCAACAATCTCTGGGTACTCATCGGCCCAGTCATTAACATCGAGTGTTAATGCAGCCCACGTCAAGTGAACATGGCTGTCTATTGGGTCTCCTGGCCACTCTTCCTGTTCAGTTGAATCGGATTGAGCGCTCGTTATTGGTATGCTTGCGAGGAACATGCACAGGACTAAACCTACAGCGACTCGCATGGGTTGACCAACAACCCTTCTGCCAAAAACGCTTTGATTGTACCTTCACCAATCGCTTGTGAAAGCGTTCGGGTTGGCAACTTTTTCAGATTCTCTTGTCCAAATCGATTGACCATCGTTTCCGTAGATGTCAGAAAAAGGATCAATCTCTTCTGGTTGGCGTTGTCGTTGCATGTAGGATTCCATACGCTCTTTGAGGTCCGGCTTGAATTTCCAATAGTGAATTCTCCATTCTCGTCCATCCCAGAGTGTTGTCTCCTCAGATTCCGTTGTTAGCAAATCATAATCTTGGAACATGTAAAACAAGTTACGATCTGTAGGTTCCAGTGCATTATCGATAATTCGATTGTAGAATCCAAAGAATCCTAGTGCGTGTTCTGCCATTCCGGCAGCAACTTCAGCATCCATCTCTGTATCGATATGCTGTTGTATTGCTTGTGTCAGTGATTGTAGTGTCATTCCCATCGTTTTGTCCCCCTCCCCGGACATTACTGTCCGAGAACACTATTGTATATTGGTCCCCGGAGTATATTAACACATCGCCGCTTTTTCATGAAATCGGGGTATCCTGACGGTTTTTTGAGCAAAATTTTGAAGAAGTCTCAAGAACAGGAAACAGCGCGTTTGACATAATGGAACCTTCCGATGGCCACACTTTTTTGGGACTCGAGCCCGTAGAAAAGGATGTTGATGTCGTTGTCCTATCGCTCCCATACGAACTGACTACGTCTTACGGGACAGGAACTTCGCAAGGCCCAAATGCCTGCATAGAAGCATCGGGACAGGTAGAATTGTTTGATGTTAATTTGAATGAGAATCTACCTGCGGGTCTTTCGATACACACTGCAAAGGCTTGGGATGGAGAAGAACCAACCTTACTCCACCAGCTCGATTCCATGGTTGGTTATCTCAATCCATGGTTCAAGGGCGATTGTTTCCCACTCACTCTTGGAGGAGAACACGGCATCCTTCCTCCTCTTATGGAAGCACTACGAAGTCATCCAAGAGTCCATGAAGACTTGTCGAATCTTACAGTTGTTCAAATCGATGCTCACGGTGATTTACGCTCTGAACTTGATGACGAACCCTATTCACATGCTTGTGCAGCAGCACGAGCACTGGACGCTGGAGTTGGTCAACTGATGCAAGTCGGGATACGCGCCTTTAGCAAAGAAGAGCATGAACGGATGCTTTCAGATGATCGTATCACAACCTTCTTTGCGCAAAATACCCAATCGACATTCCAAGGTGCAGAGCATTGGCAGGCTTGGCTCGATCTTTTGCATACGGTCGAAGGACCAGTTCACCTTACCGTTGATATCGATGGATTGGATGGATCGCTTGTTCCAGCGACTGGTACTCCTGTACCAGGTGGTCTGACCTTTTGGCAAGTACAACAAACAATTCAAGCCCTTTTTGATGCGCCAAAGGCTGTTGTTGTGAGTGCTGATGTCAATGAAATAGTCCCGCAAAAGGATACGCCATTGACTCAATTCACAGCCGCTATGATTGCAACAAAAATAGTCGCAAGCCATGCAAAGGCTCGTAGAGACGGACGTTGGAATCTGTTAGGAGAAACCAAAGGTACAGTTCGTCCTACTCCTATACCAACAATTTTTAGAAATTCTAGCGAGGAGTGATTTTTTTGTCGACAGATGCTCATGGTCAACACATCTTCCTTGATTACAACGGATTCTTTCCCAAGGACCATCAGGATGGTAACTGGGTCCTCCAACTTCTTCAGCAGGTTGTTGCACGAAGCAGTGCAAAGGAAGTCCATGCTCACGTTGAACTATTCGATGGCATCACATCACCGCCTGGTTTTGCAGCTGTTGTACTCTTGGACGAAAGCCATCTAACAGCCCATTGTTACAGTGAACTTGGTTGGCTTGCAATTGATGCATTTACCTGTGGTGGAACCGATCCGAGTGAGATGATTACGGATTTGAAAGACGTTCTCGATTTAGAAATGCCAAATCTTGTGCTCATGCAGGAACAGAGGGTCAATCGTTTCCTTCATCCGGAGGTTTGAAAATGTCGATGTCTTCTTTTATTGATCACTATTTTCAACATTTCAATGCTGGTCAATTGAAGCAAATGGCCGTTTCTTTGAAACAACACACCGACAACGGTGGGAAACTGTTCATCACCCTTGCAGGTGCCATGAGCACAGCAGGTATTGGTCAAGTATTGGCTCCATTGATTCGAAAAGGATACGTCGCTGGAATATCGTGCACAGGCGCGAACTTGGAGGAAGATGTTTTCAGAATGGTTGCCTTACCACATTATGAACAAATCAAAGATTGGAGAAGTCTTTCACTTGAAGATGAAAAAGCTCTGCTGGAGAAAAAAATGAATCGAGTAACAGATGTCTGTATTCCCGAGGATTTCGCAATTCGTTCCATTGAACAACATCTCCTGAAGCGGTGGTTGAGTGCTTCAGACCGCAAAGAACGCCATTTGCCTCATGCGTACTTTTACGATCTTTTACGTTCCTCAGATCTAGATGGTTCAATTCAAGGAGATAAAACTGCATCTTGGCTGTTAGCAGCAGCGGAGGTTGATTTGCCTCTTTTTGTACCAGGCTGGGAAGATTCAACCATGGGAAACATCTTCGCTGCACGTTGTCTTGAAGAAACAATTTCTGCAGATTGTGTGCTTTCTGGAATCCATTACATGATGGAGTTAGCACCATGGTATGAGCATCAAGATGCCTCTATGGCCTTCCTTCAAATCGGAGGTGGTATCGCTGGTGATTTCCCAATATGCGTTGTACCGCTTCTCAATCAAGATATGGAAAAAGATGTACCTCTGTGGTCCTGGTTTGGTCAAATTAGTGAATCAACTCCATCGTATGGTGGCTATTCAGGGGCGCCTCCGAATGAAAAAATCACATGGGGAAAGATCGATGTTGATACACCCACATTTGTTGTTGAAAGTGATGCAACCATTGTTGCTCCGCTGCTCTTTGCATACCTTCTTGACCTTTGAAATCGAGAAGCAAAAGAGCAACACACTTAGAGAGGAGTGTATGCATCAGGGACATATGGGATTGATTCGTGCCGCCATCATCACTCTTCTTCTTCTCCTCACTCCATTGACGTATCTCGCATCAGCCGAAGACGTACCAAGTGTGGTAATCACCACGGATTGGACCAGTTCCTCTTCTCTTTCAAACGAGCATGCCTATGTTTTGACCTTTGGCGATTCATCACCCCATGATTACGATGTATCTGTATCGCACGTACGTGCAGGCATTGATTTGGCTCCATCAGTTCAAACCACTTTTCTCGATCAAACCTCAACATTAACAGCTCGAATTGTCCTCGATTCAGTCGTAGCATGGAACGATACAATCACAGTTTCAGTAACCATCAACGGACATGATGGTGTTGCATTATCGACTTCGGTGAACGAACAACGTACCTTTGTTGTAGGCTCTTGGAACCAGCCGATGGCTGATCACGAAGTCACAACTACCTCCTCATGGTCGCTTCAACAAAATTATGAAACCGAGGAAGGAAACCAAACATTCGTTTTATTGTTTGAAGGCAATGGATGGCAACAACGAATAAACGAGGTGCTCAACTCTTATGAACTTGGAAATGGGACACTTCAGACAACTGAAACAACGGATAATTCTACAACAATATTAGATTTAGATTTCGAATCATTCTGGAAAAATGAAACCGTTGTATCTGGTGCTCTAACCTCACAGGTTATCGAGGCCCGAGGGAGTGGAGGTATTCTTCTTCAAACCAATGATGATGGCGTCATTTCAACCATAAATGCAACAGTAGTTGACGCTCTTCTTAATCGTTCAAATCTCGATAACATTGTTTCGGAACGACTTCGTCTTGAAGCATTTGGAACATTGATGATCGAGGGTGAAGATGAAGATGGAAATTTCGACGTTAATGGCGACATCAGTCTTTTGCTTCTTGAAACCAATGATATTGACGGTGTCCGTGTGCTGCAACACACTCAAATTGAAGCAACAGCGGACTTCGTTGTTGTCGATGAAGGAACTCGATTGGATCTTGACCTCAACCAATTTGAAACCGTAGAGCGGTGGGAAAACGGTGTCCGTGTTGAACATCTTGAACATCTACAAGGAGATGGTACGTTTGGATTTGAGGACCAAGATGAAAACGCAACAATGATCGTAAACGGCTCGGTTTACAACTTCAATACAAAAGTGGTTGATGGAATTACCTACATTGACGATTTGCATGTTGATGGAACACTTTCAGGAGACGTTCAAGGAACATTCGGTGTTGTTCAAACAATTGAGCAAACAGGTACACAAATGAACCACACAATGGTACTTCACGATGTCAATGTCATTCACAATGAAGCGTGGTTTAACGTTACAGGGGTAGGCGGTAGTAACTTCTTTGGTGGTTCTGGAGCAGGTGCATATTACAACGATTCCTATATTTATCAAGCCACCAATTCCGATTGGGAAAACCGAACAGTTCGTCTCGTATGGACTGAGACAGGCCCAGACCCATCCAGTGGAGATGAGCGTCCTGAACGCAGTCCGATTGAAACGGATGCAACACCTCCTGAAGCAGAAAATGCACTAGGAAACATCTCAGTAGGACGGGAAGCTGGATTGGCTCCAATTCCAATTCACTCAGGAGATATTGTGCGTTTGCTTGAGCAAGACGGAATTGTGCTCACCATTACTGCAGGTAATGAAGCGATTGAACCGAGAGATGCAAAGAATCTCAGCGTGATTCAATGGACTGGTGTTTACAGCGATGGTGTATCAGGAACTGCTTCGGGCTCAATTGTCCATCAAGGGCCACTTTCTGGACTCCTTGCAAGTACTTCACGCTCATTCGAAATTGGATTTGGGGAAGATGACGAAATCGCCTTCCTCAATGAATCTCAGGCAGTTGACGTGATCATCTCTCCAAGTATTGTTTCTGCTGATGATAATTCAGCTCCAGTTGTGGTTGACTTATCTCTTTCAGAAGGGCTCGTGTTCGGAGAAGGAGCCTCACCTGCACACCTTGTGGCAACCATCGATGATGAGGACTGGAATGTTGCCACAGTGACTGTTGACCTTTCTTCACTTGGACTTGGAATTGTTAGCATGAACGATCGGGGTCTTGATGGAGATCAAACCATCGGAGACAACAAATGGACAACGATGCTATCTGTTAGCGGTTTAGAGGTTGGTGAGATAAACATCAGCGCCCAAGCAACGGATGAATGGTTCGAAAGCGATGTACTATCGACTACAATAACTGTTGAAAATCAAGCACCTCGAATACTTAGTGCCACAATTTCACCGAACGAAGTCATCCGTGGTGGAGCCACAATGATGACAATCGATGCGCTTGATTACCATGGTGTAGCTTCTATTGCTGTTGACTTGACCGTTTATGGGGGAGAAGAAATTACTTGCCAAAAGATGGAACTTTGGATGTGTGAATTGGTTCTACCTTACGGAATGGCGCCTGGTGTCCGTTCCATTAGCGTGCGACTAACCGATAACCTCGGGGCGACAATTCTTGTGAGCAAAACACAGGCTTCGGAGCATCATTTCCAACCGAGTTCAACCGATTTGGATTTGGCTGTTACGATAAAAAACACGCCCCCTACGCTTTCTATGGTTACGGCCGATGCCCTTCTTAGAGAGGATTTGAACACCGAACAGGCGATTGAAATAAGAGTCGAAGATGCGGATGGTATTCTTCTTGTTCGAGCAGATTTAGGAATTCTCAAACCGATCAGCCAAACTCAGACATGGGTTACATTGTACGATAATGGCCAAGGTCTTGACCGTGTTGGAGGTGATGGAATCTATACAGCAACAGCGTCTGTAAGGTCATCAACGCCACTAAGTGCTCATGAAATCACGATACAGGCTTCTGACTCATACGGCGATGCAACGCAACCAACTTCGTTTGTGGTTATTGTAGCAGAAGCTGGTGAAGATGACCTGCTTGGAGACGGCGATGGCCTTTCAATCACACTTATTGCCATAATTGTGGCGATTGGAGCACTCGCTGCTGCCGCATTTGTGATGCTTCGCCAACGCAATCCTCCAAAGGAAGGTTCGGATAGATTCGGGTTCCAATAATCACTGAATTATTGAAGCATCTGATTCCGCCGACAATCGTTTATACCCCTGCTTAGTGGGTTGGTTACTGCCTGCGAGCGTAGTGTAGTGGTTATCACCGAGCGTTGCCAACGCTTGAACCCGGGTTCGAGTCCCGGCGCTCGCACCA
>CAXDRT010000017.1:0-22673 GCA_963991835.1 uncultured euryarchaeote | reverse complement strand
CCATTGCAATCGGATGACGTATGGCTTGTTTCTGGCGGAGGTTCGGGCGTAACTGCTGCATGCATGATCGGCGTTGCCAAAGCGAGTGAGAATGCTGGAGCTGCATTCCATCTACTTGGTCGCTCTGTTCTTATCGAACAAACTTCAGAATGGTTGGATTGGTCAGAAGAAAAGTTGGCAGAAGAGAAAATGTCTCTCCGTCAACGATTAATTGATGCTTCTGAATCTGGAAAGATTACGATGGTTGAATGGAATCGTGCATGGCAGAAATTCACTCGAAGCAGAGATGTCTATCAAACGCTTTCAGAAATAGAAGTCACTGGAAACAGAGCATTCTATCATTCCATCGACGTAACAGACATGGCTGGACTGCGAGCTCTTGGAGCATCTCTACCTCAACCGATCACCGGTCTTGTACACGGCGCTGGGCTTGAAGATTCCAAACTTGTTGGGGATAAATCATGGGATACATTTGACAATGTTGTTCGAGTGAAGATTGATGGATGGGCTGCATTAATGGGCGCAGTAACATCATCGAATGGAAACTTGAGATTCGCAAGCGCATTTACATCGGTTGCTGGACGATTCGGAAATGGTGGCCAAACAGACTATGCTGCTGCAAACTCAATACTTGATGCGGAGATGGCACGTCTTACAGCCAAGGGTGACTGCCGTGCGGTTGCTATTGGATGGACGGGATGGAGAGATGTTGGAATGGCAACTCGAGGTTCAATTGAAGCAGTCTTTGAAGAAGCAGGTATTGAAACCTTACCGGTTGAACTTGGTGTTCAGATCTTTGTTGACGAGGCATTACGAGGTGGAAAGCGCAGGGTCATAGCTTGTGGCTCCCTTGGCCTGATGGACCGATTTGACTCATTTAGAGAAGCTCCATTGATGCTTTCTGGAGACATGGCGTCTCTCATAGCAGATCCTTCACGGTTCCCGTTTATTGACAAGGTTCTTTCCGTTGATGAAGAGCATTCAATGATGACTCAAAGTACACTTTCTGTCGCAGATCATCCATTCCTATCCGATCACGCCATTGATGGCGTACCCTATCACCCTGGCGTCATGGCACTGGAGATGTTTGCTGAAAATGCCCTTTTGCTTTGCCCACATACATGCCTTGCTGGGTTCGAAGATGTCAAGTTCGGTTTGCCTGTGAAAATTATGAAGAATTCAATGACTGTTCGAGTTCTTAGTGAGGTTGTGCGTACAGAGGGTGATGCTTCTTGGGTCTCATGCACGCTTGTATCTGATTTGACCAATTCAGACGGTGTCGTCTTCGGTGAACGTGATCATCATCAAGCAACAGTTCGACTTGTAACAAAGTCCGATGATTTAAGTGGATTCTTGGAAGGTGAAATTACAGCACTTCCATCAATAGGAATACCACCACAAGGGCGACTTGAACACCATGCCTCCTTCATTTATCTGAGGTATTTCCATGGTCCCCGTTTCCAGTCACATGGTGGTGTCTTACGAGGCGTAGGCGACTCAGATCAACCTGGTGTCGATGGAATAGCACTGATGCGGCATCAACTCCCTGCTACTGATCAATTCGCCCTCGAACGTGATGGGGAAGAAGTTCTTCTCGAAGCTTTACCAATGCTCATCGAAGCAGGTTTCCAGAATGCAGGTCTTGTTGCTATGGAATCAGAAGGCTTCAGCAGTCTGCCAGTTGGAATTGAATGGTCTACAATGCTACGCGTCCCTGAAAAGGACGAGGTGTTGCGACTACGTTCAGTTCGAACTCAAGTAGAAGATGCTGGAGTAACGGTTCATGATGTATTGATTATCGGGGATGACGATGCTCCTGTTGTTGCTTTGAAGGGCCTTCGATTAAAGGCCATGGCACCCGTTCCGGATGATCAGAAATTCACTCTCGAACGATGAGGGTGATGTGTTGAAAGCCAACTTCGATTTCATCGAAACTGAGCACAACATACGGTTGCTTGTCGCCACTTGCCAAATCAGGCAGGTAGATCCTTCGACATTGACACTGATTGATTGGGATGAGATTCGTACGTTCAAAACAGAGAAGAGAAGAGATGAGCATCTCAGCGCTCGATGGTTGTTAGAGCAAGCATTACTCGAATGGGGTCTAAATGACCTTTCTGCATTAATGATTTCAAGAACAGAAGAACGAGCTCCTTATCTCAAGGTCATTCATGGTATGTGGATTCAGTACGCCTTGCCCAGTATCTCAATATCGCATAGCGATGGACTCGCATGCGTTTCTCTCATTGAGGAAGGCTGGACAGTTGGAGTTGATGCCGAGCCATTAAACCGACCTCCAAAACCAGCAGTATTCGATATGATGGCTAAGGGAGATGAATTGCTACGATTAAATGAAGGGAAATTGGATCCTTTGTTGGCCTGGACAGGGAAGGAAGCAATTCAGAAAGCCCTCCGAATGGGGATGCATTTCAACCCACGAGATATCGAAATTCCAATTGGAAACTTAGATGTTAAAATTCCAATTGGAAATTCAAAAATCCAATTGATAAATTATGTAAATAAGACCCATAAAATCATGCTTGCTTATGGAGTTGATTTAGCACCTGTAAGGTCTCCAGAAGAAGCACTCCTTGAAGCAACGAGAGATGCGATGGATTCTGGGGCATCTTGGGGCGTTGGATGTTCAACAACTCGCAACAATACGTGAATTATTTGTTCCAAAATCGACTTGATTCCCATTCAATCCCGAATAATATTCCTATTTCTGTGAGAATAACGTAATTGAAGAGCAAATACATGAGATATGCAACAACGATCACAAGAAGAGAAGTGTTGACAACCTTTCTTCTCTGTCGCTTCACATCATCGAGTGTACAAATTCCTCGATTTCTAAAATACATGACTAGACCGATGATAACGAATAGGCTTGCTAATCCTAACATCGTTGGTCTAAACCACCAGTAACTTCCTGTCCCCCAGTATAATGTGTCAGACAAGGCAGCTGCGCTACTTACGCTTGCAAATCCAAACATGACCAATACAATGCTTGGTAAGCAGCACATGGATGCGATTATTGTTGACGTTGAAATCAACTTGATGAGGGACTTTGAGTCATTCTCAGTCTCCTCCATGAATATCCACTCCGCTCCCTACCGTTAAACAATTGTTCAGAAACATGAAGCAAAACGACCACTTTCTGATGGATTTGAATAGACTTCGAGTGGTAAAACGGGAGTTCCATCGGACCATTCCCCCATGCCAGAGAGCATTGGAGTGTCGATAAGATTCGCATACGCAAAATCCGCAGTATTCAAATCGCCTCGGCTATGGGCAACAACCCAATCTGCTTGAGCGTCTATTCTTCGATACAAAGCCCAATCTGCAAGTGTATCATGCGCTTCGTTCGCTGGGATATAATGGGTTGCAACAAGGCGAGGAAATCCATAACGATCACTTGGTATGTAGATCAGTAAAGTATGATTATCATCAACCATGTTAAACAGTTCAATATGATGTACACTGTCACATTGACCGACTGTCATATCATCTTCACTAACAACAAGATGGACAAGGGTATTTTCAGGTAAGTCGGCGTAATTTGGTAACCAGTTTTCTTGTACAGGTCTTGCAGCAGCCATTTCTGTATCAACAACAAGTGTTTGATTTCCCCAACCAATGTCTAAGGCCATTTGCAAGGCTTGCAGTGAATATGCACCACCTAGGCTGTGTCCGCCTATCCACAAGTGCTGTGGAAGGATCTTCAGATCACCTAATGTTTGATTGACAAAATCATCTCGCGTCGTATCATCGATTCGTTCCTGTAGCAAATCCATTGCAGACTGAAGGGCATGCATTCTTGGGACATGATGTGGCCAATTCGACATGCCACTCTCTTCGACGAGCGTAAACGTGTCTGCTTCTGGTGGACGAACGTCTGTTGGATATTGGATATAGGCGACGACCATACCTTTCCCAACCAAATGGTCGATCCAATCTGAATAAGATTCGATGGATGGATTGTTGAACGCATGAAGCAAGATTGCGAGGGGTACGCCTTCGATGCCAGGGTCACTTGGTAACTGAGGCAAGTGAAGATAAACGGAGAACTCAATATCCTCTTCCGTAGGTCCTTGTATCTCAGAAACGATTTCAGGAATTGGATAGGGATATTGAATGCTCGCAGAATCGAATGGACCTGGTTGAGCTCCATACCCCATAGAGGGGGCATCAGGTGGTGAAGGTGCTATCCCTATCAGTGCAGGTATGCCTGGCATAACAAGCCAAGCAGCAAAGAATATTGTACACAAGTGGAGGAATGTATAGGTTTTCTCGGATTTACTCTGTTCACGCTTAGGAAGGTGAGGAGGTCCACGCACTGCTATTGCTGCTGATAAGAGAAGAAAGCCATAGATTGTTGGTAGAAGCAAAAAAGCGCCACGAATGTAACGAATATCCATGAGTAAGAAAATGACCCAAGACGCTAAAACTGCTCCAATTAACATAAGGAGGCAAACAATTGCAAGGGGGTGTAAGTGCGCACCCCTTTGTTTTCGAATAGCCACCCATATGCTCAATGTGAGAATGAGGGCAGATAAAATCGCAATTGTAGCAATGTGCTGGCGCAAAAAGAAGGTCCAAGCAAGAGTACGTATTGCTTGAGGCCAAATTGCATTTTGAATGGGTTCTCCAAGGAGAAGCAGATAAATTGATTCAGATAATGCGATAACTGCACCAAGGAGAAGAGCAGTTGGATGAAGGAAGGGAGAATCTAGGACTCTTTGATACAAGGAGAATTCCTCTCTATTTGCATCCTCCATATTCAGAGGAACGACTTCGAGTTCAAAAAACGTCGTTCTACCGTTCAAGCATTGACGTTACGAACTTCTGGTGTTTGGTCTGCAATCATAAATTCGAGCATTGCAGCCCACATCACGAATTCCATACTCTTCATCAGTTCATCTTCGCCACCAACAACTTCAATCATGTTGTCAAGAGTATCGTCAGGTGAATGGTATGCACTGTAATCAGAATCATATGCTCCAAGATGGAAGATTGTTTGAGCACCTAAGTCTCTGAACGTAACGTGGTCTGAGCGTCCAAATGTGTCTTCATGGACATCCATAACAAGGTCCTCATGCTCAGGCCAATGTTGATCGCAACCAGCTCCATATGTGCCCTCAATTCTCATGTCCATCGGTGCTCCAAGGATATCTCTGTGAACATGATCTAGGATAGTGGTAATCTCAACATCTTGTATCTCTGGGTCAATGTCTGGTCCAGACCAGGCATGGTAAGGGTATGGTTCACCTGTTGGTTTAATTGCTGGATAGGAGACTCCCATCATGTCCATATTGATGTAAAACCGAAGTTCCTTATCCTTGGGCAAACAATAATCACAATCATTGTTGGCAAAGGAATTTGATCCACGCAAACCTGCTTCTTCAGATGACCATAGAGCAAGGAATGTGTCGCATTCTACTTCAATATCTACGAATGCTTTGGCGAACAACATCATACTCACAGTCCCTCCAGTATTATCGTATGCTCCCTCATAGGTTCCACCACCAGGTGGGCCAAGTGGAAACATGATGTCCATGTGACCGCCCATTCCTTGAACACATGAATCGTCACGTCCTTCTTTCCATGCAATGACGTTCAGACTTTCAGGCTCGCTAGGGTTTCCGTGATCGACAACACGTAAGATGTGTGAGTCGTATCCAAGTGCTTCAAAATGACCATGGAAGAAAGAAGCGGCACGCTCAAAGGCAGGATTTGGAGACCCCATCCATCGATTTATGTATCCTCCACATTCAGTTGAATCCGCACAAACGCTTGTTATGAATTTCATTTTATCAAGCCATTCTTCTCCGTTAACAATCGGAGTTCCATCGGCAACCTGCATCTCGATTCGTTCTCCAGTTCCGTCTGGATGAACGATTGTAAGGTTTGCATTTTCGACATAAGGAGTGAGAAGCAATTTTCCATTAATTTGATCGCCTGTTACCGTTACATACCCGTTTGGAAGGACTGAACCATTGATGAAAAGCATGATTCCAGTGGGGACAGAAAGTGAGCGACCGTTTCCTTCGAGAATGAACTCATGCCATTCCCCAGCTCGAAGCACTGCATCTTCTGGAGAAGTGTAATCGATTTGGAAAATTGATGAAACCACAGGTTGGTCTTCAGTGGCTTCTTCACCAAAACATCCTGACAGTGAGGCAAGGAGCATTACTAAGACGAGAAAGAGGCCTTTGGCTGCTTCTTGAGTCTGCATGTCTACCGCTGTTCGCAAATCCCTCATAGGCTTTGTCAATAGTGGTGCGGATAGCGGGAGTCGAACCCACGACATAAGGTTGGAAACCTCAGATGATAACCACTTCACCATATCCGCACTGTGGTAGTCCTTGCGAACAATCTCTCCTCTTTGAGCGCATCGGTCAAATCGGTTCACTTCACTTCAGGAGGAAGCGGTACTGCATTGTAACCCAATTCTACTCTTCTCCTCTGAACAACGTCTTGGTCTGACATCATACGATTGTACAATACTTGAGCAGCTTGGACTTTTCGATTCTCTTCATCCTTGATTTGTCGAGCTTTACCACGAATAATCAACATCCCAAAGAGGAATACAAAGACAATCATTGCAGCAGATATCTGGAAAATAGTTGAATCCAGAATAGTGTCCCATGTGAATTCGTCTTCCCCACCAGAAGAAACAGAACTATTGTACACGTTCAGTCGTATTGAGGCAGTATCCATTGGAATCTCAGCACCTGGTTCTGTAACTGTTAGAACGAGGGTAAACGACCCTTCAGAGAGTGCTTGACCAGTGAATATCTTCTGTTCGAACTGATCTGAACCCGTATTGAAAACCATCAATTTAGAACTTGTTTCAGCATACACATTCGTAGAGGATTGCCAATCAATTCGTGCTGTAAATCCGTCACTCATCGAGGTGGTGACGGTACAGGTGAATTGGAAATCGGCTCCTGTCACTGAATCGATGGTGATTCGTTCTGGTAAACATTCGAGAGTTGCTTCCCCAGCGTTTCGAGTAGGGTCACTAGGCCAATGGTCAGGCTTGTGTGCACCAGATGTTTCGTTATCACCCCAACCATCACCATCGCTGTCAAGGTATTGAGAATCATGCAATGGGAATGCGTCTTCTGAATCGGCATAACCATCTCCATCGGTGTCAGGGCATCCTTGTAAGGTTCCAAGAGAGGCGGTACCATATTCATCTGGACATTGGTCTGGAGCCGTACCTGAATTTTCATCACCAAACCCATCCATGTCATCATCATACCATTGAGTAGCATCATTTGGCCATACATCGTTGAGATCGGAATAACCATCCGAATCTGTATCAACACAACCGTAGACATCGTTTGTTGAGGTTCCTGATTCCAAAGGACAGAAATCTCCTTGCGTCCCGTTTACCTCGTCACCATATCCGTCGGAGTCGGAATCAGTCCACTGGGATGATTCACCTAGGAAGTCGTCATTCAAGTCGGACATACCATCATTGTCTTCATCAGCGCAACCAAATGAATCTCTGAATGAACTGCCTTGTGTTGTGGGACAGTCATCCGCTTCAACTCCACTTGGATTGTCTCCGAATCCATCGTTGTCCTGATCAGCGTTCTGTGTTTCTTCAAATGGGAAGGCATCTGAGCCATTTGAAGTGTTCCATTGTGCATCACCGTCAGAGTAACCATCGCCATCTGAATCGATGCAACCAAATCGGTCGAAGGTAGAATTTCCAGCTATCAGCATACAACCATCTTCAAGATCATCATAGCCATCTCCATCAACATCAGATGAGCGACCCGGATCTGCTGGGAATGCATCGTTATCATCAGAGATTCCATCACCGTCTGAATCAACACATCCATAGCGATCGATGGTAGATGTTCCAGGGACTCCAGGACAAGCATCGGGTTGCGGTCCCGTTGCATTATCGCCAAACCCATCAGCATCTTGATCAAGCCACTGATGTTTTAGCGCAGGTAATTCATCGATTGTGTCATCCCATCCATCACCATCGGAATCAACACAACCGTAGCGATTGCCTTTGGTTGAATTTCCAACAGTTCCTGGGCAGGCATCAGGAGTTGTTCCTCCTAGATTGTCACCAAAGCCATCCCCATCAACATCAGACCATTGTGTGGAGTCATCTGGTTGTTTATCTTGAATATCAGCCCAGCCATCTTGGTCGGTATCCAAACAGCCAAAGGTATTGTTTTGCCATGAATCCCCAAATTCTGTTGGGCAAGCATCTGGAAGATTTCCAGAGGCGTTGTCTCCGAATCCATCACCATCTTGGTCAGCCCATTGAGTCTTGTCATAACGGAATGCATCTGCACCTTGTGAAACGTTCCAAAGCCCATCAGCATCAGAGATACCATCGCCATCTTGGTCAGGACAACCGATTCGATCAACGGTTGAATTACCGCTTTGCATTGGGCAGTCGTCAGGATTTGAACCAGTTAGGTTATCTCCAAATTCATCGTTATCAGAATCAGCCCATTGAGTCACATCACTAGGGAATGCATCGGCTCCCTGAGCGATACTCCATGCACCATCAGCATCAGAGAAACCATCACCATCTGTGTCGAGACACCCATTTCTATCGGCTGTGGATGTTCCAGATACGGAAGGACATGCATCTCCATTTGTCCCTGAAGGATTATCTCCAAATCCATCAAGATCAGAATCTGCTTGCTGCGAAGCATCGGTTGGAAGAATATCCGCTCCATCTGCAATGGTCCAAATCGGACCATTTGTACCTAACAAATCTTCATCAGAGGTGCCATCGTTATCTGAGTCGGGACATCCAAAGCGGTCTGTTACAGAGGTTCCTGCAACAGTCGGACATTGGTCAGGATTGGTTCCTGTAGGTTCATCGCCAAATCCATCACCATCAGAGTCTGCCCATTGTGTAATATCATTCGGGAATGCATCATCTCCATCAGCAAATCCATCGCTGTCAAGATCAGAGCAACCGAGATTCCCTAATTCAGTAGACGTTCCAAAGGTGGTTGGACAATTGTCTGCGTTAACACCTGTTGAATTGTCTCCAAATCCATCACCATCCTGGTCAGCCCATTGGCTTGGTTCGGATGGGAACGCATCAGCACCTTCTGCAGTGGTCCAGGTCAGATCTCCATCCGAATATCCATCACTGTCTGAATCAAGACATCCAAAGCGATCTTCGAAGGATGTACCTGGATCAGCCACACAAGAATCTCCTTGGGTTGCAGGCTCAGGTTCGTCACCGTATCCATCGCCATCAGAATCAGCCCATTGGGTTGAATCACCCAAGAATACGTCAGCACCATCGGCAACGGTCCAAACTGAACCGTTGATGCCAGTTGGGTCGGGGTCAGAAGAACCATCTCCATCTTCATCAGGACAGCCATTTCTATCTCGTGAGGAGAATGCCTTCACAGTATTACAAGCGTCTGCACCGTTCGAAACAAGCCATACGCCATCGTTGTTGGAATATCCATCACCGTCTCCATCTAAGCATCCAAATCGATCGAGGGTTGAATTCCCAAGAATAGAGGTACATGCATCTGGTTGGAAACCAATGCCGCTGTCACCGTAACCATCGAAATCTAGGTCAGCCCATTGTGTGGGTTCTGATGGGAATGCATCGGCACCGTTTGCAACAAGCCAAACACCATCTGGATTTGAGTAACCGTCTCCATCGCTATCTGGGCATCCATTTCTGTCAACAGTTGAGGTGCCGTATGTGCTAACACAATCATCATCATCATCGATGATACCATCCAAGTCTTCATCCTCTGTCAGATTAACCAATGTTGTTTCTTGATTCAAAGCCAGAGCAAAAAATTGTGGGCCACGTGGGACATTCGTTCCATTGACATGGACTTCCCAAGTACCCTGAGCAGGGTTTGAAAATTTCAATCCACGAAGGTTGTC
Organism: uncultured euryarchaeote; assembly: GCA_963991835.1. Classification (GTDB taxonomy): domain Archaea; phylum Thermoplasmatota; class Poseidoniia; order Poseidoniales; family Poseidoniaceae; genus MGIIa-L2. Next base: position 12,764 of record CAXDRT010000017.1, on the reverse strand, counting down.
AAGATTGTTTGATAATTCTGTCCAAGTGCCTGAAGGATCTTTTACAGCGAGATCAAGATCGTTTACAAGGTTAGTAGAAGCAACAGTCGTACTTTCAGGATCGGTCCAAGAGAGTACGATATTCAGGTCAGGTGCTGAATTCGGAATGTTGAAGCTCCATCCCCTATTTCCAGATGTTGAAATGCTTTCATTCTCAATGAAGGTGGCATTCAAAGCATTTCGTAAATCAACAAGCCCCCATCCTTCATGATTGTTCGGAGCAGTTTCACCAGCACCATTTGTCACATCGTTGTATTGACCCATCATGTCATGTGCGCTTGTGGCGAATATTGCCTTAACCAAAGCAGAACTTGGGTCTTGATGGCCACGATTATCGATAAGGTGCTCGAGGAGAAGAGCAGTTGCTCCAGCAGTTAGGGGCGTTGACATACTGGTTCCACCCATGTAACAGTAATTCGTACTGTGTGCCCCCCATCCGCAAGCACCCGCAGAACGAGATTTCGTTGAAAGAATGAATGAACCTGGTGCGGCGATGTCCGGCTTTATTCTACCATCATCAACTGGTCCACGGCTTGAAAAAGCAGACATGCCACTTATGTTGTCGGCCGCTTTATCATCCTTGATAGGGTTCGCGGGAAAAGGGTTAGGCGAAAACATTGATCCCCATTGGCTGTTAATCGATGGGCGATTATTTTCACTCGCTCCCACTGTAAAGACATTCTTTGCTGTTGCTGGGTTTCCTATTGAATCGAAGTCAACTTCCCCATTTGAGTTGGCATCTGTACCTGAGTTGCCAGCAGAAAATAAGATTGTCATATTGGCGTATTCTCTCGCTGCTATGTCTGCTTGTAATGATCCTATAGTGTACTCGCTGTAACAAGTGCCATTGCAGTTGCTGCCCCAAGAATTAGTATGGACTCGCGAACCATTTTCAGCAGCAAATCTAAACAAATCCGTTTTGTTTGTAGGAATTCCCAGAAGAGTATCTTGCTCACCAACAGCGTTGTTTGCACACCATGATCCAACAGATTGGAAATACAATCTAGCTTCAGGAGCCATTCCCTTGATGCTTCCAGAGGAGTCTGTACCATCTCCAAGGACAGAACCTGCGACGTGGGTACCATGTCCATTGATATCCTCTGCTCCGTCATTTGCAGGAGAACCGCATGCAGTTGCTCTTGCTGGCGTCATTGGAAGTGAGACAATATCGACGATGTGATCTCTAAAATCTGGATGCATAGTGGAATCATTTGTACCGCTATCGAGTCCTGAATCTGAGACGGCGACGATAATTCCAGTACCATCGACGTAATCCCATGAAGAGTTGATTCCGCTCATTATTGCTTGACTCCACAAGTCAGGTGCCTTTAGAACCGCATCAGCCTCATCATTTGTATGAGTGTACCAAAACTCCTCTTCCAACCATTCGATCTCATTCTGATTTGCTAACCATGAAATTGCGGAGGACGAGGGTTGTACGTAGACTGTGGCAAATCTCCCTACATGATATGTTATCTCAATATCATTCATTGAGTGGATTTCTTCGGGAAGTGTTTTGCCGCTGAGTAGAAGGTTAACTGGAACCATATCTTGCTGGTAGAAGAGTTCCGATGTGCTTGAAAGATCACCTGTCAAAATTCGGGCTAAACCGCGACTCATTTTGTCAGTAGGATCGAGTTTCACGATTCCTTCAACACCTAATGAATCAAGTTGCTTCGTTGAATGTTTATTCAATTCACAATGGAATCCGTTGACAGGTAAAAAGGAGAAACAATCAATTCCTGCATCATTTAGTTCGCCTTCCCATTCAGTGGGTACGGGATATGTGTGAGTAAGGACGTAGTATCCTGAGAGGACATTTTCATTGGCTCGCTCAGGCCAATCTTCAACTGGAGTAACAGTTGCATCTCGATACAATAAGCCGATAGTTCCTGCACCTTCTTCTGCATTGTACCAGCCTTCTGCGTGGGATTTCGTTGGATTGATTCCTAATTGGCTGAGGATGTCAAGTTCAGCATCTGTATCAATAATAATTCCTGGTTGACTGCTGTTTGATGAGGCGAGAGGGGCGATTAATTGCGTCAGCATAATCGTGACGAGAAAGAAAGAAACACGCATTTGCCGAGCCGCCATGATGGTGTCTTGCCATCGGTCACTCATGAATGATTTGCTCACATCGTAGAATATTGATTAACGAGGATTCAAAGGAAATGGGCTGTAGCCTCGAACATGCGAGGAAGGAGCGGGGCACCTCAAGATTCCATGGAGCCATCGGAGATCAATGAGAGATCTCAAGTTCTCGGTCGTCAGATTTGGCGGGTTGTACCTTATGCAAAGCGGTATCCTGGTCGAGTGTTAGCAGGTGTGCTCGGTAATGCAACTGCTCGTTTCTTCGATTTAATGCCGTTCGTCGCCATCGGTTTAGCGGTTGACTATTTTACTGGCGGAGGTTTGTCTGGTCCACAAATAGTACAAGATTTCGTGACCTCGTTTGGCGGAGATCCAGCGATAGGTTACGGAGTATTGATTTTTCTCGGATTCTTTTGCCTTGCAATTTTCCAAGGTATCTCAGAATATTCATGGCAGACATTAGGTTACAAAATCCAACACGATTTACGAATGGATGCAACTCGTTCACTCATTGCAATGGAGGCCTCGTATTACGATATGAGGCAAACAGGGCAGATTATGTCTGTTCTATCAAGCGACGTGAATCAACTCGAGGATGTTGTATCTGATTCTTCTACGTCAATTATTCGAATAGTCGTGACATTCCTTACTGCGTTTCTCATTCTTGTCTTCATGTCGTGGAAACTCGCTATTGTTCTCTTCGGCCCAATTATTTTGATTGTTCCAATCGTCTATTGGTTCTCGACAAGTGTACAACGTAAGTACAGAAAGCAACGTGAATCGACTGGAGACATTACTGCCGTCTTGGAGAATCTCATTTCAGGTATTGCAGTTGTTCAAGCATACAATGCCGAAGCTTGGGAGGCACAACGTGTTGAACGAGAATCTGGTTCGTATAAGGAGCAAGCAATGGAAGCAAGTAAAGATCGCAATCGCTTTGTTCCGATGATTTACGTCGTTGCAGGTATTGCCTTTGGTCTTCTCGTTACAGCAGGTGGATGGCTTGCTAAGGAAGGAGAAATTACAACAGGGCAACTCGTTACTTTTTTGTTAATCAGCACACGTATGACCATGCCGATGTTTATCTTTGGAATTCTTGTAAACCAACTGCAGCGCGGTGAAGCTGCTGCAAGGCGAGTCTTTGCAGCCATTGATTTGGAGCCGACGATTGTTGATTCGGACGACGCAACTGACCTTCTCGGACCAATTGAAACGATTGAATTCAAAGATGTTCACTTCACGTATCCGAATACATCTACCAAGGTCCTCAGTGGTATTTCATTCTCAGTTGCTGGTGGGCAGTTCCTAGGGGTTATGGGCCATACAGGAGCAGGTAAAACAACCATTCTGAAACTGCTCATGAGATATTACGTCCCGGACAGTGGAAAGGTGTTGGTCAACGGGAATGATATCAACAATTACACGCTCGAAAGCGTCCGTGATGCGATTGGATTTGTCAGTCAAGACCCATTCCTTTTCTACGGAACAATTCGAGACAATGTTCGATACAATCAGGAAGCGAATGACGAAGATCTAAGCGTAGCGCTTGAACTTGCAGGGGCTCTTGAATTTGTTAAGGAATTAGAAGATGGTATGGAGACAATGGTAGGTGACAGAGGAGCCAAACTGAGTGGCGGACAGCGTGCAAGAGTTTCCCTTGCTCGTGCTCTTTTGAAGAAACCTTCATTGCTCATCCTCGATGAAGCATCAAGTGCATTGGATGCAGAAACGGAACGTCGAATTCAAGAAAACCTTCTCAGCACAGGTTCTGGAAGAGCAACCATCGCTGTTGCACATCGTCTGAGTACAATCCGTAATGCAAATGAAATTCTTGCGATGGTCGATGGGGCAATCGTTGAGCGAGGAAAGCACGATGAATTGCTTGAACACAAGGGTGTTTACTCCAGTCAATGGATCATTCAAACCGGTGACATGGCCGGACTTTAATCACGTTCGCTTAAGAATTGGACGGAGAACTGTCTCAATTTGTTCTTTTGCAGAGGCTGGTATGAAGGCCTTGTTACCCCAAAGAATGAGTAATGAGATAAGGAAGAATGCAGGTATTCCGATGATGAGAGACCATATTGCAACGGTCAATTCAAGGATGTAGTGGTCCTCAAAGAATTCAGAAACGACAATTGTTGAGATGAGTATCAATACTCGTAAAATAGATAAAATCGCTCGGATGGACATCCATATCTCTTCCTGGTCAGAAACATCATTATGATTCTGTTCAGGCATGCTTTGCCTTCTGAATAAGGCTACAAAGCCCTTGCGCTAAGTTTAGCTGACAAGCAATGGTTTCTGATTAAAGCGTGCGTTCACGGTCATCTATCTGGCGACCAATACCAGCAGCTCCACCCGTTTTTCGGATTTCTCGCCATGCCTTATTGACGCCTTGTCCGTATGCCCAATGAGCAAGGAAGACAAATAATGGCGCTAGAGCGACGGTTCCAATCGATCTATGAGGGCTTGTTCCAATCGCAGCACCTAACCAAGAAAGTCCGATGTAGAAGCCCATGAGTCCGAGCGTTCCGTGAACAGCCATTCGTGACCATGTCCAGTCTCCATCAAGGGAGAACCAAGGATAATCTGTTGCTCCTCCAGTTGAAATTCCAGCAATAAGTGAAAGAATTGCGACGGCCGTTAGCCATGGAAAGAAACCAATTGCAGTATGTGACCATGTAGCAATTTCAGGCCATCGTTTGTTTGCAACCATTCGAGTATATCCATAATTTCTCATCTGTTTCATGTACGGTTTGAATGGCCGACGTCGACGATGAGGCATCACATTTGATGGATCGATGAAGAGTTTGTGTCCCTCTCTCTGAATCTTTGCATCAAGAACGACATCTTCTGCCCCAATACAACCTGGTTCGAAGAAATTCACTTGACGAAGGTTCTCCATTCTGTGAGCACAGTTTACTCCAGGATTGTGAGTGATTGGGACCAATTCTCCTCGAGGCTGAGCACCATAACGAGTTCCAGCGGTCATGAATTTGGTACAGAATGCAACATCTGCACATTTTGCTCCAAACGGGTCATCATCAGGTGCGAAGTTTGGCCCACCTACTGCGCCCACCTCAGGATCCTTGAACCAGCGAATAAGTTTCTCTGCCCAATCGAGCGGCGGGACTGTATCATCATCAGTGAATAAGACGAGATCATGGTCCATTTGTCGGAGTGCAAAATTGCATGCATCAGCACGATTTGTTGATGGATCTTCAATCCATGTCGCCCCGTATTTTTCGCAAACATCCTTTGTGTGATCTTTCGATTTTGAATCTGATATAACAATTTCAATATCTGGGTATGTTTGCTGTGCCAGGCGATTAAGGACTGTGTCTAACTCATCTGCATTGTTGATAGTCGGTATGAGAATGGCAACCTTGTAGGGAGTTCCATCCTCTTTGAGAACCTGTTCCACCATGACAGTGCCACAAAGAACTCACATATGAAAAAGATGCTTTACTCCTCGAGTGTGTTCTTTGAAATATGTTTTACATCCCTGATGGCACTGGAAACCTCTGGTAACTCTGCAAGTTTCTTCTGTGATCCTTCAGTAACTTTGAGTGAATCCAATTTCTTACCTGCAGGAATGAGTCGAGCATCATAGGATGCTACAGCATCATTGTATGCGCCGACAACGGTATTGAGATTTTTTCCCATCTTCGCTAAATCATGACTGAACTTGGCTGCTCTGCCATAGAATTCTTTCGCTTGAGCATGTATTTCCTTTGCATTTTCTGCCATCGATTGCTGCTGCCAATACAAACCAACGGTGCGTAACAAGGCGAGAAGAGTTACTGGAGTTACAATCAATACGTGTTTGTTAAAGGCGTATTCTTGAAGACTTGGTTCATATTCAAAAGCCGTAGAAAGGATTGGCTCTGCAGGGATAAACATGACCGTAAAATCAGTTCCTTCCATGAGTCTTGGATAATCTCGGTTAGCAAGGTCATTGACATGCTTTTTGACGTCATTTGCGTGTTGCTTCATTTTGAGAGCTCGAGCCTCTCCATCGTCGAGGTCAAGGCCGTCCCAATATGCAGCGAGCGGTACTTTAGAATCAACTGGAACATGCCCTCCATTGGGTATTTTGGCCAAGAGATCGACCCGAGCGCCACCTGCTCCAGATTTCAATGTCACTTCAACATCGAAGTCACAATGTTCGAGCATTCCAGCTGCTTCTGCGATATTCTTCAAAGCGACTTGTCCCCAGTTACCTCTTGCTTTTACAGAACCTCTCAGTGCAGTAGATAATTTCACATTCGTATCTCGCAAACTCGTAGTCTGTTCTTGCAACCCTTCAACCATTCGCTTGATTCCATGGTAGGCTCCTTCTCTATTCTTTTCCATTTCAGTTGTTGCTTTTTCCAACTTCTCGAGATGCTGCTTTATTGGAGAAACAAGGAGTTCAACTTCTTTTTTCCGAGCATCATAGTCCTTTCCAGCCTCGGATTGAACCTTCCCAAGTCGTTCCTCAGCAAGTCGTAGAAAATCTTCTGAATTTTGACGAGCAACTGTTGCTGCAACACTTTCCATTTCAGCGACTAATGTCTTCTTGTTTCCTAGTGCGGCCTGGGTTTCTGCTTCAGCGAGTACAAGTTTCGTCGAGAATTTGATTTTTGCAAGAAGCCAACCTATCCCAAGACCGAGAAGGCTTCCAATGAGTACCAATGCGATGGTTAACAGTTCTGACATGAGAAGGACTTCTGCCGAGGGTTCTTGAAGACGTCGATTTTTACAGCCTATTGATTATGCTCGATTTGGGACTCCCTTCTCTGCTAAGTTCATAAGCCGTCGAACGCCGAGGTAGGAGTAGGGATGCCTCATATGTTGAACGTCACAGCCCGTCAAGAACTGATAACAAAGATACTCGATACCCTCATGATCGTCATTGAAGATGCTCGTTTCGATTTCGCAGAAGATGGCCTTACAGTCCGAGTCGTCGATTCATCGCACGTTGCAATGATCAAATTGACAGTAGATGCAGCAGCTTTCGATGGATGGGAACTCGATTCCAAGCAAATCGGATTGGAGATGAAGAAAATCAGAGAAGTAACGACTCTCGGTTCCGTAGGCGAACTGATCGAAATGACCCACAAAGAAGGTGGAGATTTCACAATGAGTCTCGGCAAGATTGTGCGAAACCTTCGTCCTCTTGACAATTCAACAATGGCATCGCCGCCATCGTTGCCTAAACTCGACCTTCCTTGCAAAGTTGTCATGAATGGTTCAGAACTAGGACAAGCGCTCAGAGCTGCAAAGCAGGTTGGAGATTTAGTCAACTTTAGCATTGATGAATCCTCATTCAAAGTCCACGTTCGAAACAGCACCGATTCTGTTGACATCTCCTTTGACAAAGATGAAGTCGAAGAATTGATTTGCAGTGGTGCTGCAAGAAGCCAATACAGCCTCACGTACCTCGAACCACTTTCACGACGCTTTGGCCCTCAGGATAGTGTAACAATTCAATTTGGCGAGAACTTCCCATTAGCAATGAATTTCTCATTCGAAGATGGTGCAGCTGAAGTTGATTACTTCCTTGCTCCACGTGTTGAAAGTGATTACTGATTCAGTATTCTCTCCAACCATGTCCACAATTTTTGCAGGTTAGCATTCTAGTTTCTGGTTCATCAGAGGATCGAGTTTGTTCGAGGTAAAAGTACACTTCAGTACAGTCACATTTCGGGCACATGTACGATTCTGTAGATAAGACTCCTTTTCTTTGGTCTGAATCTTTAATGATATCGTATTCCCTTTTCTTTGCCTTCGTAGTGGTCTTTGTTTTGGAAAGATCAATTTCTTTTCCGTCCACCTTCATTTTCACATTGGCTGGACCAGAATAACCACACTTGTAATTTGTACAAGTGATATCGCCTGAAGGACTTGGGAAAGAAAGCGTACCGCATTCAGGGCAAAACATAACAGGCCATCGACCTTCAACATTTAATGATAATGGTAGACACTTAGCGAATTGTATTTTATTGAAAGAATAGAAACGCTTTCCAATTAACAACAACAAGGTTGAATTTGAAGACACCTTCCCATGGGGTATGTGGCTCTGGTATTCTTGGCAATCTGCAGCCGTCGTTAATGAAAATGGAGACTTTCTAGATATCGAAGTAAACGATGGAAATTTCTCCGTACAAGGTGCTAAAGAACGCTTGCAGTTGGTTGCTCTAGGCAATTTGCCACCGGAAGCAAAACTGCTTCTCGAGAGATTTCCAGATGCAAAACCAACACCCCATGGTTCAGAGAACCTTCCTGATGCAAACTATCCTCTCCCAACAGATGAACAACAAATGGCTGCTGATACAGCCGCATTGTCAATCGCTGAAGAAGGAGTGGCGATGTCTGCTGGCGACCCTGATCGTCGTTTGGAACATCTTTTGCGTGCAAGTGATGAGCTTCGAACACTTCACCTTACAATGGAAGCAAGACTTGTTGAATGGATTGGACTGTTCTTGCCGAGCGCTCGATTCGAAGGCGACAGAAGCGGTCTTGCAAAGTCAATGATTGAACTATCATCGTTATCCGAATTGGCAATACTCCTCGATGTTGAGCCTGCTTACGATGATCCATCATCATCTGAATGGAACGCTCTTCATGATTGGGGATGCATGGTAGCCAATCAGCGAAGGCAACTTGATCGATTGGAACACGCAATTCGTGAATCTACAGAATCTCATCTACCTTCTGTTTCAGCACTTGTTGGACCAATGTTGGCTGCACGTTTGTGCGTTGAGGCTCACGGAAGAACACGTTTTGCCCGATTACCTGCTGGAACCGTTCAGGTATTGGGGGCAGAGAAAGCGTTCTTCAGTCACATCAGAAGCGGAACGCCTCCTCCTAAGCATGGTCACATATTCATGCATCCATGGATTTCACGTTCACCTCGATGGGTACGCGGTAAAATTGCTCGAATGCTGGCAGCTAAAATTAGCATTGCCGCACGAGTAGATGCGTTCGAAGGTACTCCTTGGGGCGATGATGAAGTGAATGAAGTTGAAGCAAAGGTTACTGCGATTCGAAATGAATTCTCCCACCCCCCACGTCGCTGAGGTGATTTCATGGCAGGTTCAAGGAAAAAGCGTCCACTGTCGCATTCCATCCTGCAAGAGGGACGTAATTTGTGGACTGTGAATGCGAATCCTGGGGTCGCTGTACGTGGTGAGTCTTTGCGCAAGTTTAGAGGTGTAGAACATCGAAGATGGGATCCGAATCGATCTAAACTTGCAGCAGGTCTTCTGCGAACAAGAAAAGATCCTTCCACTTTGTTGCCTGAAGAAGGTACGACAGTCCTTTACCTTGGAGCAGGACACGGTACGACCATTTCTCATCTCCATGATCATCTCTGTGGGCAAGACAATGAATCACGTGGAAGACTCGTTGCAGTTGATTTAGCACCGCGTTGTCTGAGAGACCTCACTTATCTTGCACGTCAACGTCCAGGATTGGTTCCAGTTTTAGGAGATGCTCGGAAATACGATGCATGGGGTGTTCTCGTTCCATCGAAAGTAAATTGGTTATTCCAAGACGTCGCACAAGCAGGGCAAGTAGAAATTTTCCTAACTGCAACGAAACGCTTCCTAGCAAAAGGAGGTATTGGTTTACTCTCTCTAAAGGCTGCAAGTGAACGCCAACACGATGGTAATGAAGCAGAAGTTTTTGATGATGCATACAATCAGTTAGAGGAGCAGGTAGATGTTCTTGAGCACATTAATTTGACTGGCTTTGAAGATCAGCATGCTCTGTTTGTTATTCGTATGAGGTGAGTATCTGCCAGAATTGCCAGAAGTTGAAACCGTTCGAAACGGTCTGGAACAAGCAATGGTTGGTCGAATAATCACCAAGGTCATTCTCAGGAGAGATGGCCTGAGGTTCCCCTTTCCCTTAGATTTTGAGAGAAAAGTAACAGGCACTCGAATTGAATCGATTCGCCGAAGAGCAAAGTATCTCCTCATCGATTTAGATGATGGAAGAATCATTTTGTCCCATCTAGGAATGTCGGGTCGATACACTCTCTTTGACGATACAAAAGTAAGGGCTTATTCCGAAACACAAAACAATCTTTCACGTTTTGGTACAGCAACTGGATTTGATGGACGTCACGATCATGTAGAATTTCAATTCGATGACGGAGGTGTAGCCGTATACACAGATCCAAGGCGCTTTGGGATAATGGACTTAATCGATGTTGGAGAGGAGGAAATCCATTCACTCCTCGAACACCTTGGGCCAGAACCACTGTTGAATTGGGATGCAAAGCAACTTGCAAAGGCACTTAAGAATAAATCAACAAATATCAAAGTAGCATTACTCGACCAACAAGTCGTTGTTGGAGTTGGTAATATCTATGCTTGTGAGGCTCTTCACCGATCTGGGATTCATCCGACTCGAAGCAGTAAAACACTTGTTCGTAAAGACGGAAAACCTACAACAAAACTCACTCTTTTGGTTGAGAAAGTGATTGAAGTTCTTCACCAAGCTGTAGAAGTTGGAGGAAGTTCGCTCAATGATTTTGCGGATGTCAATGGTACTCTTGGCTACTTTGGCCATCATTTCCAAGCCTACGATCGAGAAGATGGACCATGTCTCAAAGCTGGGTGTGGGGGTACAATTGAACGCATCACTCAATCAGGTCGGTCGACGTTTCTTTGCCCTAGATGCCAACGTTAAGATGCCAGAACAGTTGTAACCACAACTGAAATTGCAAATCCCCATAAAACAACTGCAGTGGTTCTATTGACTGCTTTTCCATTATTACGTAACCACTCAAGTAATGGTGTTCCAGTAAGAAGTAATGCGACAAGAATGTACCAAATCATGTCGATTGCCATGCCAACAAATCCGATGCTCAATTTTGTAGCCAAACCCATTCCAGCATCAAGGACCTGGGCCAAAACAGCGACGAGAAAAAGAGCAATTTTGGGATTGAAAAAAGCGATTGAAAAACCCTCAAGGAATCCTCTTGCTTCGCCATCTCCAATCTGTTGATACTCATTCTCAGCATGAATCCACATAAGATAACCGTACCAAATCAACAAAAGGATTCCAATTATTTGCAAGACAAGAAAAACTTCTGGTGCTTGTTCCAGTAACACAATCAGGCCAAAAATAGCGATACCAGCATACAGTCCGAATCCAATACCATGTCCAATAGCGCACATGACTCCTCGACGACGACCGCCAACGATTGTGTTACGGATGACCATTAACAAGCTTGGACCAGGTGAAATCGCACCAAGGAAAAAGACCGTGCTAGCAGCAAGAAGGGCCTCCCATGCAATTTCCATGATTGAAGGGAGTGGCTCTCAGTATTGATACCTTTCACAAGATGAAGAAGGTGTAGCCACCGTCCCAAGGATCATGTTCTGATGTGGCTTCGGCTGTAGCCTTTGCAAATAGGGATGTGAATTTGTTCTGTTTCATCGTTTTTGAAAGGGCTCTGAGGAAAGAAGCGTTCTGATTAACACTGGGGTTGTGGGTTTCTGACATGTTCGGAAATCTACATTAACCGTTATCAATGTTTCTTTATTTTGTCAATACAATGCATATATTTTCCATAATCAGGAATTAACATTAACAAAACATTCATTATATCTCTTGTGAGAAATGAAAGAATCACATATTCCTTCGATATTGTCCACCAACTCGGAACAATGCATCAGTGATTTGCCCAAGGCTTGCAACCTTGACCGTTTCCATCAGTTCATCGAAGACGTTTCCACCACTTCGTGCAACTTCTTGGAGTTGTAAAAGTGCTTCCTGAGTAGCATCGCTTTCCTTGGTTTGGCGATCTTCAGTTCGCTCAAGACAGGCTTGCTTTTCATCAGGAGTTGCTCGAGCAAGTTCCATTTCGAAATCATCTGCACTTGATTCATCAAAGACTTGTGCGTTTGGATTCTGGAAGGTATTGACACCAATGATTGGAAGTGTTCCATCGTGCTTGAGGTGTTCGTAATACATCGATTCGTCCTGAATCTTTCCACGTTGGTACATGGTTTCCATTGCACCAAGAACACCGCCACGACGAGAGATGGCTTCGAATTCTTCGAGGACTGCTGCTTCAACAAGATCTGTGAGTTCGTCTACAATGAAGGCGCCTTGGAGTGGATTCTCTGTCTTGGTCCACCCTGACTCCTTGTTGACAATGAGTTGTATTGCCAGAGCACGACGAACAGATTCCTCGGTTGGTGTTGTGATCGCTTCATCGTAAGCATTCGTATGCAATGAGTTTGCATTATCTTGGATTGCGAGAAGTGCTTGTAATGTTGTTCGAATATCGTTGAAGTCAATCTCTTGGGCGTGGAGGGAACGGCCAGAGGTTTGAATGTGATACTTGAGTTTCTGCGATCGTTCGTTTGCTCCATACAATTCACGCATAGTTACGGCCCATATACGACGTGCAACACGGCCGATGACCGTGTATTCGGGGTCAAGTCCATTGCTAAAGAAGAAAGAAAGGTTTGGTGCAAACTTGTCGATATCCATGCCTCGACTTCGATAATACTCAACATATGTGAATCCATTTGCGAGAGTTAGTGCAAGTTGTGTGATTGGGTTTGCTCCTGCTTCTGCAATGTGATAGCCACTGATTGATACTGAGTAGTGATTGCGAACATTAT
>CAXDRT010000016.1:0-23275 GCA_963991835.1 uncultured euryarchaeote | reverse complement strand
GTTCTGCAGGAGCAGTTCATCTCACATCTTGGATTCTTCCAGGCGGTCCCAGTCATCCACAAATTCAACATCTTTTGCAACATTGGGTTTCTCGATTACCAAGATGTCCTTGGCGTTGGACGTTTGGTGAGCGTTCGAAGATTGGATATCTTCTTCCAACGTGGAAGAAATCCAGGAAATCATTTACTTCATTAGGATTTAATACAGCGAAAAACGCATGGCCTTACGAAGCACCTGCTCCTTGGCTATCCAGCAGTGATTTGGAAGAAGAATAATTCACATTCAACCGAAATACATAGAGGTCTCCACCTCTTGGATTGCAACAGGAGGGGAAGAATATGGGCTTCATTGATGACTTCAAAGTTGATCAAGAACTTCAGGTTAAGACACTATGTGTTGCATTTTTCCTCGTAATATTCCCTCTTTACTTCTTCTCAGTAGCTGCAGGAACAGACAGCCCTACAGGAATGGGCGGTGTAGGATCGTACGAGGTATCTGGAGAGATCACCTACATTGATTTCGATGAAGGCGGCGAATACATCGCTGATGGGACCTCACTCATAATTGATCTCAATACCGATTCACTGAGCGATATGGAACAAGAGATGAACATTGTAGGCGTTCTTGTTTCCATGACATATGGTGAAGATGAAACTTCGGCAAATGGGCCAGTATGTTTCGGGCCAAATTCGGGCCAGAACTCTGCAGATACGATAACAGGTATGGCAACCCATTTGAATTTCTCAAACAGTGCTGATGGTCAGAATGGAGGCGGTGAGACTGGCCATGACGCAAGCACTGTTTGGTATAATGCTTCAATGATTGGAACTGCAGAGAATCCAGAAGTAGTTGAAGGGTTATCAGAATCATCAATTGTTGACCAACTTGATGCTAAAGGAGCCGGTCTCGGAGATTATTCGATAGAAATCTCCGTAAATGCTGAGGCTGGAAGTGGGGCAATAGGCTGTGATAGGACTGATAATGGAGAAGACGTATCTTACACAATCCAACTCATCGTCCTCGATTACTCAATCATTCCTTTCGTTGAAATCGAAAACATTTGAGGATTGAATATGACTCACTGGCTCCATTATCACTCATGGCAAGGGGTTCAAACCCGAAAGAAGGAACATGCTAGAATGCCGTTTGACAGAATGACATCGGATAAATTGTCATCTGATCTTAAGTTAGGGGACACAATTTGGGGATTTACTCGAAATGACAATCAATACTACTTGATGGGAAGTTTAGAAGTTGCATGGATAGGAGAATCCAATGAAATGCCCTCATACGTCACCAGCGGTGAATTATTCAATCAAAAAAAGTATACTGCTTGCTGCCCAACCTCCGACGCTGGAATATACAAAGCAATTGCTCTCTATGAACTTGTATACGCCCCACTTCCAAACTTTGATGGAGGTCGAGATTTAGGTGAATTACCAACAATCAGCCTACAAGGATTCTTACAGCAGGTCGACACTGAGTTTGTTGAAGAACAATTTATGAATCTACACGAGTAGTTTCTCAATATTGATGATTGAACTAACTCTTGAATCTATGAGGCTTAGCATTTCATGAAGTTTCTCTTCGTTCACTGCTTCAACTCTCATAACAAGGATTGGTTCTGTGTTTGATTTACGAGCAAGATACCATCCTTGTTGTTCACCATTCTCTGTAAATCGAACTCGAACACCGTCGATGGTTGAGGCTTCATGATCGTTGAATGCCTCCGTAATTGCAGCAACGATTTCCAGTTTCTTTTCTTCGGGACAAGGAACCTTGACTTCCCCAGTTGTAGGGAGATTTGGTGCAAGGCGGTTGAGTTCTTCACTGAAGAACGCATCTCTTCTTGACCAGAGTTCGAGGATTCTTGCTGCATTGTATAGTGAGCAATCAAATCCATACCAGCCTCTGTCAGCCATGAAAATGTGGCCACTCATTTCTGCTGCCATTAGTGCGTCTGGATTCTCTGCAAGGACTCGCTTCATGAAGGAATGACCAGTCTTTGCCATCATTGGTCTTCCACCGGCTTCCAAGATTGCTTTCTCAACATTCATTGAGCATTTGACATCGTAGATGAGGAGGTCTTTGCCTTCTTCTGTTCCGACGACATCATCTGCAAGAAGTGCGATAAGTCGGTCTGGATAGACGAAGTTTCCTTTCTCATCAACTGCACCGATTCGATCACCATCGCCATCAGCTCCCAATCCGAGTTCGTATCCATTATCGACAACTGCTTTTGCGAGGTCAATCATGTTGTATTCTCGTGTCGGATCTGCTCCGTGATTAGGTTCAGTATTGTCCCAATCACAGTACAAGTCGATGTGTTCTGCTCCAATCATATCGAGGAGTTTTGACATTGCAGGACCAGGTACAGCATTACCACAATCGACGGCGACCTTTACTGGACGAGAGAGTGTTCCTGTTGAAGCAACGATTGCCTTGAGGTATGTATCTTCATGCGGATGATCAATATGTTCTCCATCTCCGTCAGCAAAGTTTCCTTCTAAGAATACGCCTTTCAATTCTTGAATTTCTTCACCAGCGAGTGGCAATGTGCCTCTGCACATCTTGAATCCATTGTGCGTTGGCATTGGAAGGTGAGATGCTGTTACCATCACGCCACCATCAACTGGTAATGTCCAGCAAGCATGATACAAACATCCTGTTGAAACAATGCCTAAATCGAGAACTCGAACACCTGAATCGACAAGCCCCTGAATAAGATTTGAAGCATATCCTGGGCTTGATTTACGAATGTCTCTACCAACTGCAAATGATTCACATTCGAGGTATGCTGCGATGGCTCTACCGAGGCGATAAGCGAATTCATCTGACAATTCTTCACCAGATAATCCACGAATATCGTAAGCTTTGAAACACGATTCGGGCCATTCATTCATATCGAGGCCTGAGAGTGATTGTTTTCAAGAGTTTGGAATGCATCCACTCGGTGTTTCTTCGTAGTATGCTTTGGATTCAACACTGTATTCGAAGTTATTTCCAGCTATATTTTCTTTCAATAATAACGAACAACTATTTTCATCAAGATTTTGTTCTACCCCATCGATTGACACCGATTTCCACTCCCACCACATAGCGTTTTCATCTTCACTTAGGGAGTATATGACTTCTTGAACAATTATTCTCGAGGTAAAGTAATTATCATCATTGATGTATTGAACTGTTGAAACAATCGTCAGTATGTTTCCACTGGTAGTCCAACTGGAGTCTTGATAGATTTCATTGGTCATGCTACCGTCTCCATTGAAATCGAAAATTTGACCATCGCCTTTGACCCAATCACCTTCGAGAGGGCCTGCAGGAGTGGGGATCATTAACACAAGGACAATTGATGTTATTGTCAGTATTGCGATAAGAGCAGAAAAAATAATTTTCTTGTCCACCTTGATTTCTTTAATCTTCTCTGCTAACGGATGTTTTTTGAGGTATTGAACAAACTCTGGCGGCTTATTTTTCACTCGCTCAGGAGAAAAGTACGTATTAACAAGTTCAGAATTTTTTGAGGTTTTTTCCTCAGAGGGTGTGGTAACTTCTACCCGATTTCCCTCAGAGATATCAATTTCAATTTCACCCAAAGGAATCACGCCAATGTAGGGACAATCTCTGGACAACTTTTACATCGGCCCTTTGCCTTCTTTTTATTCTCGTATCGCTTGCAGCATTTGGATTTCACTTTTCGTTTCTTTTTCCCAGAGCAGTTTTTATCGCAACCGCCACAGGCACTTCTCTTTGCAAGCTCAAGAATTGTAAGATCAGAGTTCATGACTTCTTCAACCTTCCATCCACAGAATGGGCAAGCAAGCCATCCTACATTCATCGCATTGTCACATTGTTTACATCGACTCATAGGGCTCCCCACTAGGGGCTCTACTTTAGGCCACCCTAAAAGTTTTAGTATGCCCTAAAGGACGAGTTACTACTCAGAGGCCTGACTTGAGCGGAGGCGGTGCAATTGTCGAAATATTTCCTCGTCCCAATTCTTGTAATTACGTGCCTCATTATTCCATGCACTGAATATGGAAATACATCTGTTTGGGACGATAGTGTCGACCCTATGAATACGGCAGGGCGAGATGATGATTACTGTGAGGACACATACGAATACGACCAAGCAGGTTGTAATGCGGATTCTCAATGTGAATGGGACGATGAGGATTATGAATGCGATGAAGCTGATGATTCTGATTCTTCAGATAGCAGCGACAGCAGCGACAGCAGTGACAGCAGTGACAGCAGCGATAGTAGTAGCAGTGGGAACTCGAACCAAAATGGCGGAACTGGAGGCTCCAATGATGGAGGCACTCAACCCGTCGATACGGATGGAGATGGGACCGCAGATGATGCTGATGATGATGATGATGATGATGGTGTGAACGATCTCTATGACGCATTCCCTCTTGACTCAAGTGAACACCTCGATTCGGATGGTGATGGTATTGGCAATAATGCAGACCCTGATGATGATAATGACGGCGTTAACGACAACAATGATGCATTCCCCCTCGATTCTCGAGAGCAATCAAATTATGATGGCGACAACATGGGGGATAATGCGGATCCTGATGATGACAATGATGGCGTAGATGACCTTTTTGACGCGTTTCCATTCGATGTACAGGAACAGTTCGATAACGATGAGGATGGCATTGGCGACAATGCAGATTCTGACGATGATAATGATGGAGTCAACGACCTCTATGATGCATTTCCTTTCGACGCCTTAGAACAATACGACAACGATGGTGACGGCATTGGCGATAATGCCGATCCTGATGATGACAATGATGGAATCAATGACGACCAGGATTCAAACACAGAGGAAGTAGAGATTGTTTATGATAATGACAATGATGGTACTCCAGATGATGAAGATTTAGATGATGACAATGATGGTGTACTGGACGACGTAGATTTGTACCCGTTTGATGCTTCTGAGAGTTCCAATTTTGACGGTGATGCTGTAGGCGATAATGCTGATAACGACGATGACAATGACGGATTCAATGATTCGATTGACCTTTTCCCTTTCGATGCAACAGAATGGTCCGATAATGATGTTGACGGCATTGGCGATAATTCAGATACTGATGACGACAATGACGGAATCCTTGATTCTAATGACGCATTCCCATTCGATTCAAGCTTCTCTCAAGATTTCGATAGAGATGGCTTAGACGATGAAATCGATTCTGATGATGACAATGATGGTGTTAACGATAATTTTGATCCATTCCCGTTGAATTCAAGTGAATGGCTTGACACAGATCTTGACGGTATTGGAGACAATGCAGACAACGATGATGACAATGACGGTTTCATCGATATGTTAGATAAATTCCCGAAATATGCAGGATTTAACACGGATCAAATTCCAACAGAGAGCAACGATCAATCTTCAGATTCGGACTCTATTTTTGTTGGGGGAACTGCAATTCTCCTTCTATTCACAACTTCCTTAGTGCTAAGTATAATTTTTGGAGTAAAGAAATTAATGGAAGTCAAAGAATCTTCACAAGAACAACTCGAAGATTCAGGCCAACAAGAACAATCCATCTCTAAAGTGGAGGATGTAAAACAATGAATGAAAAATTATTAATTATATATGGAACTGAAACTGGTAATTCTGAATTACTAGCTATGGATGCACAGAGGATAGGAAAGACTTCAGATGTTGAATCAAGTATTTTCCCTATGGACGAAATTGATGCAGAAAAGTTGCAACAGCACAGTCATTGCCTCATTATTTGCAGCACATGGGGTGATGGGGAGCAACCAGATAATGCCCAAGATTTGTATGATGAAGTTTCAGATATTGACGCAGGAGCATTATCAGGAGTAAAATACGCTGTACTAGCGCTTGGAGACACTGCGTTCGATTTATTTTGTGAAGCAGGAATCCAATGGGACGATGTTATGGAGGCTAAAGGAGCCTATCGTCTTCATGAACGTATAGATTGTGATACTGATTATGATGATTATTGCGAAGAATGGATAGAGGAATTCTTCCAAAAGATGTAATCGAGGAGGATGAGGTTCTATGAGTACTGTGCAAAAATTACTTGATTTAGATTTGAGAAAAATCCTGAATCCGAAAATTTGGCTTCTTGTGGTCCTCATTTCCCATACATTGTTGGCAACCCTCATTCCTCTCTTCAAGTCTGAATTTGATAGCATAGAATTCCAAGCAGCATCTTATGGCCTGCTTATTTCGGTGGTTCTTGCGAGTATCTATTTCATGACAGATGGGAAAGAGCAAGCTCGATTGACTGCGTTAATAGCAGGCGCAACATTCCTGTGGATCATTATCTCACTGATTTCAAATCCTTCAAACAATTTCGATTTAACTGCCAAAATGGAACCTCCCTTTTTGTACAAATTTTCATTCGATATTGAATTAGCTCCTCCAATTTTGTTTTGGGCCATCCTATCATTGAGTGGGTTCGTGTATTGGAATGTCGAAGAGGAAAACCTTGAACAATCAGGGGAATGAAGAGGTTTCTGTATGCATTTCTATTTACCAGGTGCAATCGCGGGAATCATCATATTCCAAGTCGCAATAATTGCTCCAATTCTGTTCAAAACACTAGACATCGAAACCTTTGGAAGAGTGATTCGTAAGATTTGGCCTAAGTTTTTCATTCTCATCGCCATTCTTGGCCTAGGCTCTGTTGCAGCATCCTACCTCGAAACGGATTCGATGTATTTACTGTCAATTTCGATCTTCACCTTCGTTGCCTGTTTACTGTGTTATGCGATTATACCAGCTACAAATCGCGCATCAGATAATGGTGATAAGAAGCGATTCAATATTTTGCATAAAACGAGCGTATATCTCACAGTAGCTGTTTTGTTACTGAATATCGCGTATCTCTTTGTGTGAAGTCCTCAAATCTCTTGCCGCATCAACAGGTTTCAGTCTACAACAAAAAGTCGGACTGTTGCAATGATTGAAAGTAAGATTATTGCATAGAGCAGTACATCCACGTACCATGCAATTCCCAGTAGTAGTCCAACTGGTAAGACGTAAAACTTCAGCAGAAATGGCCACGTAACTAGTCCCTTGGGAGGCTTTTCCAAATATGGTGTACCTGGCATGTTGTTTCCTCAAGATTGAACGCCTTGAACGACAATCTCAACAAGAGCTCCTTTGGGGAGTGCTCCTGCTTCAAAAGCTGCTCGTGCAGGGCGTACTGTCATGTCTTCAACCCATGCGCCGTAGACTTCGTTCATTGCAGCATAATCCTCGATTGTATCGAGAAGGACTTGAGCAAAGCAAATGTCTTCTTTCTTGAATCCACCTGCCTCGAGCAATGCATCGATTTTAGCGAGGGCCCCTTTGGTTTGTGAAACGATATCATCGCCTTGATCTATCGAGATTTGTCCCGACAACCAGAACTGATTTCCTGCTTTTACTCCTGGCGTATATGGTCCAAAGACCTTCATTCCATCCAATGTAATTGGTTCTTTCATAGCCCTGCTAATGTTTGGATGCTCATAGACATTAACCATGAGCGCTTGGCAAAGATATGCGCACATGTTGGGTTTTTGACCATCCTGCTCATGTGCGCCTTCTCGCTCCTTTCTTGCGTTCAGGAACTGCAAGTGATGTTATCATTGCAACGAATCGACATGAAGTACGTCAATTGATGGAATCAAGTGAAGGCGTCTTGCCAAGACGTCAGACTGTTTGGGTAGAACGTCCTGTTGGAAAAGGGCGCTATCGAACTGCTTGGAAGCGAATGAGAACGGTTCGTCAACAACTCAAGAGTGCAGCAAAGAGTGGAACTCGATTTGAGAGAATCGTTGCAGTTGGAGCACCACTTGAACTACGTGTAGGAAAGAAACTTGGCATCAAAAACCGATGGTATATTTCAGATACAGAGATCAATCATTTCGCTCATAAATTAGCACAAAATGCGGCTACTGATGCCATATTCCCTACTCATTGGGATGAATCAATTGATGATGGTTGGCTCAACAAATTCAGTCGGAAGGTGAATCTTCATCGATTAAACGGGCTCCATGGCCACGTACATTTGCGACCACAACTTCGTCCAGTGCAGGTTCAAGACCCTCCTTCTTTTGTTGTGCGACGATTACAAGGCGATGGAATCCATGATTCAGATGAGGTTCTAGAAATTCCAGATCAAATCCTTGAAGGAATTGATATCACCTATGCTGATGAGTCAAAGTATGGAGGCGATCCATGGCAATTCATTGCTATGTTATCGCAACATAATGCAGTCATAACTCAATCTGTTACAGTTGCAAGTGAATCGGTCTTGATGGGTGTTCCAACCCTCCTAGTGAGCGATGCAAAACGTGGTTTCCTCAATAGACTCGAGTCAGATGGGTATCCATTGTTTCGATTAACATCCCAATCAGATGTAGAGGAAATTCAAGCCCAATTCTTAGCAGGACTGTTTCTTACTGAAGCATTGGAATTACCAGAATGGCCAGATGCTCAACATCAATTCGCAGAATTCATTGGTTCTGAATTGATTGATTAAGCCATTTCTCAACAATTTCTCCGTGGTCCCCTGCAAGAACAAGTCTACCTTCGAGAATGTCTGCAATAGGCCAGAAACGAGCATCTGCTGCATCATCACCGCCTGCAGGTTCACCCTTTGCTTCAACTTCATAGACGATGCTTACGATGTGTTTGCGAGGATCTCGATCTGGTTCTCCCATAACCATGAGTAAGACTGGATTTGTTCCGTCAAGATTCGCTTCTTCCTTTAATTCCCTTAGAACAGCGTCCTGTGGGCGTTCTCCTTGGTCAACGAATCCTCCTGGGAGCACCCAAGAGCCAGCAGATGGAGGAAACTTTCTCTGAACCAATAAGATATCATCGCCTCTTCGAACACACGCATCAACAGCAAGCGCAGGATTGAGATAGCCCAGACATGCATCGCATTGCGTCATCTTACTCACCAAATCTACGCTTTCGCATCTGGTATGTTTGCACTGCTTTTAGCAAATCTTTCTTCTTGAACGACGGCCAAAACACATCGGTAAAGTACAATTCTGAATAAGCCATCTGCCAGAGTAGGAAGTTACTAATTCGCTCTTCTCCACTCGTTCGAATGACCAAATCAGGGTCGGGCATCTCTGCAGTGTAGAGGTGTTCTGAAACGGTTTCTTGTGTAATCGATTCAAGAGGAAGTTCTCCATTTGCATGAAGTTCTGCAATGTTTTGAATGGCTCGTATCATTTCTTCACGAGCACCATAAGCGAGACATACTGTAAAGACAAAGTCTCCGTAATCTTTCGTTTCTGATTCAGCGTAATCTATTGCATCATTAACATCCTTTGGAAGAAGATCTCGATGTCCAATAATTTGAACACGGACATTGTTTTCATGAATTCGCGGATCATCTGCTATCGACTTGAGTCCATCGATGTAGAGTTTGAACAATGTTTTCAATTCCTTTTCAGGACGATTAAGATTCTCTGTGGATAATGCATAGACGGTAAACCAAGGTATTCCGAGTTCAAGAACCCAATCGAGGACAGCCTCTAAGCGCTGCTTTCCGATCCGATGGCCGACGTGTGTAGCAAGGTTTGATCTCCAAGCAAACCGTCTATTTCCATCCATGATTATGGCGAGATGCTTTGGTTGGATGTCATGTTCCATAACTTCGCGAAACAGTTTTGCTTCGACCGCTTGGCCGAGAACATCACCCATTTTTTCGCTAATTCCCATGGCCGTCCCGTCTGTTCCAACTCGTTCTCTTCTTTCATTGCATCCCTCTTGTCACAAAGACACATTGAATGGTAAGGTATCCTGTGGCTGGCCATGGAGGAAGCATCTTGGTGGCCGCGTGGCCTTGCCATCGGTTCTATTGACGATGCGATTTCCAATCAAGAAATAACCACCAAATGGGGTAAATTGTCTTGTTTCGATGTACGAGAAACGAGGGAACCCTCTTGGTGGAATAAGCAAGACAATGGTTGCTGGGGTTCGTTCTCTGAGTTAAATGTACAATCAGTGAAACAAATTCTACAACAAGGAAATCACACATTGTTACAACTCGATGAAGCGTATACTGCGTTGGTGTATTCTATTCCAACCAGCGATTCTACTTCCATGCTTGCTCGGAAATCTGCATGGGCTTCGGCTCTAGAATCAACATCCATTCTTCTCCCTGTAGCAGGAATGAGGATTGAGGGGAATGATGCTGTTGTTGTCTTTCCACGTTTTGACTTGACTTATGATACAGATATAGAATGGATTTCAACATCACTTGGTCTTGCCCAAACCTCTCTTGAGCCGTTTTCTACTCCAAATGATCAGAACCGATGGAATCACCGTTTGAAATCTGTAGAAGATGCTTTGCGACCAAACACACTGTGGAGAGCTCCGCATACGAAGCATACAGTCGGCCTTCCAGCACTTCGGATACATCCCTCTTGGGTCGGAGAAATCGATGGTAAAAGAGCACTCATCCCCATGAACCAACGCGTAAGTGAACATCTTTTATGCGGAGATGAGCGCCTCCCAGCTCTTGCTGAACTCATACACATGGAAGGCCGTTGGGTTGAGAATAATGGCTATACACGGAACGATATTGAAGGAATGCTTGAGGCCTGGTCATCAGTAACTCCATCGACATGGTCGAGTAAAAAGGCCCTCTCGACAGTCCTTGGTGGTGCTTGGATTTGGCGTTACTATGATGTTCTCTTCACTTATGCTGAGGCTGTACTCTACGACGATAAGAAAGGCCTTGAATCAGCAAAATCATGGTTGAAGGATGTAACGAGATTACAAGCACATCTCGGCGTATTACGCGTTTGGAAAAGCGGAGTTTGGGTTGGTATTACAACGATGGTTGTCGCCTATTATGGATGGCAGATTGAATCTATGACGCCTTCATTTGCAACTGGAGTTGCTCTTGCAGGCGCCTTGCTCTCATTTGCTTCGAACAGGATGTATTGGTGGAAAGACCCTCAACCAATCTGAATTTTCATCACGATGTTCTCTATTTCACTGGGGTGACATCAACATCGAAGAAAACGGCTTCCCAGGTGACAACAATCGTTTCCTCATTATCAGAAATAGTAGGCACAAGCGCTGATGTTGGCTCGTTTACGATGACTTCAACTTCTAGACTGAAAGTCCCTTTTCCATGTGAATCGTCCGTCCAATAATCAACCCAACCTTTTTCTTCCCCTCCAGTTACTTGTTGAGTTGTACTGTTGTATTCTGGAAATACATACAAAGCCAGAGACATCGTTTCACAATCTGAACTAATTGCGCTAAGATCGTTTCTTTCATCATCCCAGACTGCAGTTGCTCCTGTAGGGATCAGATCTACCGAGACTGTGTCACAAGGGTCTGCAAACTCGCCTGAGGTTTCCGTGTAACTAATGGTCAAGAAAAGCATACCAAAACCGTTGTGTGAGCTGAATACTTCATCTCCAACAATATATTGCAATGTTGCGACTTCTCCATCATTGATGACTCTCGACTCCTCACTGGTGGTAGATTGTTCTTCAAACCCAATAGTAAAACTTTGGAATTCAAATTGTGAATCAATATCGTCTTGTAAAATTACCCAGAATACAGTCGCATGATAGAGCACTATCGCAATCAAGAATGCTAAGAACATCGTTAATTTATTTCGGTCCTCTTTGGTATCAAAGAAATCCCTAATGACATTAGACTCAGATGTCATTATTCAGCCCCCCCCATTCTTGTTGTTGCAAGTTCGATGAGTATGTCCATTTTCCAAATCAAAAACGCAACAAGCACTGCAATGATGCAATAAATCATACAAGCAACATCAATCCTAGAGATGTATTTTCTCGGGATATCAAGTTCTGGGAACCATTTTTTATCAAGTCCAATTCTCACATCTGCAGGATCGGTTACGAGTCCATGAAATGATTTTTCTTCCCATCCCAGTCCTAATGCGATAATAATCCCCAGAAGGGCCGCAGAGATCATTTGGTTTATCGGTAATACTGATTGCAATAATTCCAGTAGTGCAGAAGTTGCGACCACAATCAAAATAATTGACATCAATTTCGCCATTGGTTTCGTTTTTTCATTGATATCAAAGAGTCCGAATTTCAATAAGATGTACATCGCAATAATCGGTCTAATGACTGTGAAATGCAATGATGTTGTAAAGACGGACCAGAGGTCAATAATATCTGAACTGGTTGCATCGATGATGAAACCTGCATCATCTCCTCTTGAGTATATTGAATATCCGATCAGACCTAATACGAAATAAGGTAGCAAGACGTACAACAATTTGTTTGCATCCCCACTTAATGCGAGATATATCTCAATACCTAGCATTGTCAATCCCGCACCGATCCCAATAGCATACCCTGAAAGCCACATAAAGTCCCACAGAGATGATGTAAGGGCTCCTCCCCCGAGATCAAAGAAGTAAAAATAGTTGGATTGGAGGATGAGTCCTGGCCACCACATCCATACATGCCCGAGAATTAATGTCATAAATAAACCAGAAACCAGGGCGACATTTCTCGTTGAATCATTTCGTTTCTCTGGGTCAATTAATCTGAATTTAACATACACGCCACCCCATATGATTGCTACAGCGTAGTAAAGCAGCCCTGGTAATCCAAGTGCTGTAAGATTTAATCCAACAACATCAAGACCGAGGCAAAACAATGTAAACCCTCCAACGAGAGAAAGCCCAACTTTCACTTGCTTTATCGTTCTCAATAATGGAACCGGATAAAGTAAAGCGATTGCTAAAGCACTGCCAGTAAAAATGTAGTCCATTGACATACTAATTGAGACCCAAAATTGCCAATGGGATTCTGACGTTTCCAATGCTTGGTTGAAATATGCAGTAGATGCATTTTGAATGCCTTTTGTTATGAACATTAGGCATAGAATGTGCGCTGCAATTGCTTCATTCCAATCCAATTTCTTATTCGCTCGAACTAAGCGAAGCGCCATTCCACCAAGTGCCACACTCAGAATTGCCCCAATAAAGAGAAGATTTGTGTCGTCCACAATGTAAAATTATTGGTAAGAGAATTAACCTTTCCTGTGGATATCCCATTCAGGTTGAATGAGATAGAGAGTTATCATGTGAGTTATCGCTGTTGACGAATTCTTCCGTCATAGAAGGACAGGTTGAGTTCCTTAGCAAGTTCCATTGTTCCTAGAATGAGTTCTTCTCTTGCAGAACGTTCTGCAATTGAGGAAGATACGTTCCAGTAGAGATTGAGTCCGATATCAATGGATTGAGCTGAGATGGTATTGATGCTGCACCAGGATGAATCTTCCTTTGTCGTTGCTTCATGATTCTGAATAAGTTCGAGTGTACGGTTACAGAATGCTTCAACATCGCTAGGATCTGAATTGATGTCGAGGTGAATCATTGATTGCCAACGTCGCCAACGTCGCTTGCCCCAATTCTCAACGGGTGTACTGACAAGATTTGCGTTTGGAATGGTGATGATGGTATCCACTGAAGTCCGCACAAGTGTTGTTCGAAGATTGATTTCAACGACTTCACCTTCCGAGGAGCCGATGATGACCCAATCGCCAACCTTGAATGGGCGATCGAGTAGAACCGTAATTGCTCCAAAGAAATTTGAGATCGTATCCTTTGCCGCAAGAGCAAGAGCCAGTCCAGTGATACCTAATCCAGCAAGGAGAGAAGTCAACTGGAAGCCAAGAGCATCGGCGATAAAGACTGAGCCAACAAAAGCAATAACAAAGCGGAGCGTGCTTTCTAATGCAGATATAAGGGTCTTTTCTGTACCATCAAGTTCGCCGTCTTTATCGAAGAATTTGACAACATCATAGACGAGGGAGACCAAACGGAATGCCCAGACAACAACAAAGAACACAAGCAAAAATTGCAACACATCTGGGAGATATTCAAGCCAAGAAGGGATCACAATGTTCGTGTTCTCAGAGCGTTCGTCCCACAAGATTGAACAGAAGATAAATGCAAAAACGGATGCAGCAGCAGTTCCAAGAGCGGAGTCGCCCTTCTTAACCGCCTTTTTTCGTATTTCATCGTTTGCGATAATGACGCTTACAAAGCGATGCGAGAGTGTGCTAACCAGATAACGAACAAGGAATGAAGCTATGAATATTGATGTTAAAACGATGAGTGTCGACTCTGAAAAGCCCCACAAATCATCGCTCGAATAGGTAAGATTGTCGTACAGGCCCATGTCCTTTCCTGCGCCCTCGTCTTCAAGTTCTTTTCGCTTATATTCCAAATCGTAGATTCGACGGTTTCAAGTGTGGGGAGCAACTGGGTTGATTCGATAGCATGAGATTTGAAAAGGCCACTCGTCAAACAAGCGTCGTCGCATTGAGTCTGATGATTCTACCGTTACTTCTCTCAATGTTTTCTCCAGTCATGGCTTCGACTGTGAATGTTCAACAAGAAGCAACAGGAGATACTCCTGAAGATATATGGTCAGAGGACTATGTCAATGATATCTTCCCTTGGGCATCTGCTGATGATCGTATTCTCCAGTTTAAGGAATATCACAGTTATGAGACAATGAAGTTGCGTATGGTACAACTGGCTGAGCAAAATCCGGACATTTTTGAATATCATGAAGGGATGAATGGAGGCGTCAATGCACGTGGTGAAACAGTCACTGCAAACGCTTACGAAGGCTGGTATTACGGCCATTCGTCACCTTGGTTGAAAATTACTGGTGACGTCCAGGGCGGAGAATACAATGAATTCGTCGGGGATAACGGAAACTATGCTGACCGCTATGATGTTATGATTGTAGGGAATCACCACGCAAGAGAGTGGATGTCCTACACTGTTGCTGTCATGCAAATGGAAGTTATTGCATTCTCTTACAACAACATTGGTTACGATAATGATGGCGATGGCTTGGTGGATGAAGATCCATGGGGAGATGAAAATAACGACGGGATTCTCGATGATGATGGAGATTGTCTCGCACTTGCCCCAGAACATCAAGACTCAAACGGAGATGGAACCGCTTGTGGACCAGGTGACCATGGGGTTGACGAGGATTACTCTGAACAATTCATTACCGACCTTGTAAATTCCCGTGAAATATACCTCATTCCAATGCTCAATGTTGATGGAAACATCTACGACCGTGAAGTGTTCTGTCCAGCTCCTGCTTGGGAGTCCTGCCCGAGTGGTGGATGGAGAAAGAACCTTCGAGACAACACCTTTACTGGTGTAACTCCATTACCTGACCTTCAGGAAAAGGTCGACGAGGATTGTGATGGTGTTGATCTCAATCGAAATTACCAATTCGAATGGGGTGCTCCTCTCGGCGCTACAGGCCCATTGATTCCAGGTACTTGTTCGCCTGCAGAAGGTGAATTGGATGGTTCAAATAACGATGTTTACAATGGACCAGTTGATGATACGGATAACGATGGAGATGGACAAATCAACGAAGATCACGTCGATGGAAAGGACGATGATGCTGACGGTGTAACCGACGAAGATTGGTGGGGTGGTAATTCTGAACCTGAGACCAAGTTTATCCAAGATTTAACCGAGATGAATGATGATACAGGCGATGGTTCTAGTGAATTCAAAGCAACGTTGACACATCACTCCTACTCAGAACTTATTCTCTATCCTTGGGGCCACTGCACAGGTTGTGAAAGCCCAGATCATGAGCAACTGAAGTACCACGGCGCTCAGATGGCGGAAATGACTCAGTACGCCAACATGCAATCCTCTGACCTTTACCCGACTTCGGGTGATTTCTGTGACTGGCATTACGGTGTTCATGGCTCTTACTGCTACACCTCTGAAATTGGAACAGCATTCCATCAGCACGAGGATGATATCGATCACATTGCTGTACGCAACCTTGGAACAGGCTTCTATATGGCCGAAATTGCAGATAGTCCACGTGAGCGTGCAGACCTCGAAATGGGCAATATCTCCCAGCAAAATTATCTAGAAGAATCAGATAAAGTCGACATTCCAGCAGAAGGCGATATTCCAGTCGATTTGTGTGTGTCTTCTCAGTTCCCTTACAGCGAATCCAAAACCAAGATTCAATGGCGTACTGTCAAGCCAAGCCGCCTGCAAAGTGATTACGGATCACGTGAATGGGCTACTACGCCATGGGAGGCTGTTTCAGTCAAGGTAGTGGATGATGAGTCATGTCCACTTCCAGAAGGGAATGGAACAATCTTACGAGGTATGATACCTATTTCAGAAACTGCAACTGGAAAGTTGCACTACAAAGCCTCAGTATTCACCCTAGGAGGATCTGATTTCATTCAATACCCTGCTGATGGTGGCTATTTTGAATTGGATTTAACGTATCGTGAAGCGTACGGTTCTCTCTTTGGTTCTCTTGTTCTCTTTACGCTTGTAGCAGGAACGATCTGGGGAAGTCTCGGCGTTTGTTTACGAATTATGCTTTCTGACCAAGAAGAAAGTGTCTATGAGGCCTCCGCAGTCTTAGAAGCAGAGGCGGTATAGGAGGGGATTTAATGGCAGAAAGTGACCAATTCTCGGGCCGACTCGGCCTTATTTTCGCATCTATTGGTGCAGCTATTGGAACAGGTAATATCTGGCGTTTTCCTCGAATGGTCGGTGCAAACGGTGGAGGGACCTTCCTCATTCCTTGGCTTTTCTTCCTCTTCGTATGGTCGATTCCGCTCGTTATTGCAGAATTCGCTATGGGTAAGCGATCTCGAGTAGGTACTGTTGGTACATTCCGAATCTTTGCTGGTAAGAAATTCGCTTGGATGGGTCTTTGGACTGCTTGGATTTCGACTGCAATTGGATTCTATTATGCCATTGTTGCTGGATGGTGTTTGAAGTATTTCCAACTCGGTATCTCTGGTGGATTAACTGGAGATGGTGTCGATACAACTGAGGTCTGGAACACGTTCCTTCAATCTCCAATGCAAGTGATTGCATTCCAAGCTCTCATCATCGCAATTACACTACTCGCAATTTGGAAGGGTGCAAAAGCGATTGAGAAGGTCAATGTTTTGTTGATGACTTCGCTGTTTGTACTCCTTTTCATGACGCTTGGTCTCTCCCTCTGGATGGATATGTCCGATGGAAGTCTTGATGGAGCACTGTTCATGTTCACCGTCGATCCTGATATGTTGATGGAACCTGAAGTATGGATCAATGGATTGTCGCAATCTGCTTGGTCCTGTTCTGCTGGAATGGGTATGTGTATCACGTACGCAGTTTACATGAGAAAAGACGAGGATACTGTTCTCAATGCGTTCACTATGGGATTCGCTAACAACAGCATTTCCATTATCGCAGGTCTTGCAGTTCTCTCCGCTATCTTCGCAGTTAGCGCAGACCCATTGACCACAGTTACGAACGGGTCATCAGCAATCACCTTCCTTGCATTACCTGAAGTGTTTGCTCAAGCACCAGGAGGTCCAGTTGGGGCGTTTGTCATGATGGCAGGGTTCTTCCTAGCGTTATCCTTTGCAGCGATTACGTCGATGATTTCTACTGTTGAATTATGTGTTCGAAACTTCGTAGACCATGGATATGACCGACAAAAGTCTGTTTTGATTACATCCCTTGCAATCTTCTTCTTTGGTTTGCCTTCAGCACTTATGTGGATTCAACTTGATGCTGGTGGAGTAGCATTCCCAGAATTCCTTGAGGTTCAAGATCACATTTGGGGTTACGGACTCATGTTCAGCGGACTGTTTATCGCATTCTCGATTTGGAAGTATGGCTATGTCAAGTGGAAGAAAGAAGTCGAACTCGGCAAGGCTGCACCTGGACTTTCAGGCTATCTTGGTGTCGGCGTCTCTGCATTCCGTGATGATTTCATCAACACAGGCGACAACGATTTGGAAGTTGGGCGATGGTGGGACATATGCCTCTACCTCGCCTTCCCATTCTTGTTCAGTGTCTTGATGTTGTCGTACTTTGGAGATATGATCGCTAACACAGAAGATGTGTGGAATCCAACGAATCCAAAGGGGCTTGGAATTATCTTGGCTTTCTGGGGAATTGTTGCTACTGTTTTCATCGTCCTCAATAAGACGTTGATTCAGCGACCATTGTATCGAAACGTACCAGAGGGAGCAGATGCAGATATCTCACAACTCCCTGGTGGCGATGATAATTTGATTAGTGTTCTTGGTGAGGAAATTCTCGATGCAGATATATCTCCCGAGAGTGTATTGATACAATAGAGGTGAAATGATGGAACCACTCGTTCAGTGGTTATTGGGAGGATTAATTCTCTCCCTCCTTTTCATAGGTATTGCTCGATGGTTTTGGACACGTTACGATAAACCCTCTGAAGAGGCTTTAGAATGGCAAAAAGAACAAGCTGAAAAGCGAAAAGAGCGTAAGGTTTGGGAATCTGTTGAAATGCAGATGAGAAGAGAAGCTGAAGAAGCTGAACAGCAAGCGACATTCCAACAAAAGAGAATCAAAGCATCCTCCTCTGGAACGACTCCAGATGCAACGGTTGTTGCAAAAGCATTCGAATCATTGGGAGGTTCTCCAAAGGCAAAATCCGTAGAAGAATCTGAAGTTATTGAACTTGAAGATGATTCAGACGTTCATGCAGTAGAGGAATTAATTGAGGTGCGTCAGGATGCTTGGGACGGTGAAGAACAGCCAGATATTTCCGAACCTGAAGAGCCAGATTGGGAACTCGTTGAACGACTGAAACGTATTGCTGAAGCAGATGATCTGGAAGAGAAACCACATCCAGAGTTACCAGATGCTCCGATTCTTCCAGAAGTTGTCGAAGAAGAGTAAAGCATCCACATACCTTTCTTTTGTTTCAAATTCAAGCGAAGGGCATTAGAGGGGAGAGCCACTGGTTTGCACATGGTCCAACGTCCGAGAGGTACCCGTGACTTTGGTCCCCAAGAGATGCAACGCCGTTTAGCATTCGAATCTCTTCTTGAAGAACAGGCTCGACGACACGGCTTTTCTCGGATACAAACACCTATTTTCGAATCACTTGATTTGTTTACGGCCAAATCAGGACCAGGTGTCGTCTCTCAATTGTATGCATTCAAGGACAAAGGAGAACGTGATCTTACCCTACGTCCTGAATTAACCGCTCCAGTCATGAGGATGGTTGCGGAAGAATTGCGTAATGAAACCAAACCACTACGACTCTCTTACTTTGGACAATGTTTCCGATATGAAGAGTTCAAGAAAGGACGATATCGTGAGTTTTTCCAATATGGTGTCGAACTCATTGGAGCTACAGGACCATTGGTTGAGGCTGAAGTTATTGCTTTAGCCATCAATATGCTTTGCGAAAGTGGCCTCAAAAATTGGGAACTACGAATCGGACACGTAGGTGTTCTCAAGCAAGCACTTACTGGGATTGGATTGAATTCTTCTGCTGAATCAGGAGAGCCTCCAATTGCATCGGCCATGCGCTTCCTCGACAAAGGTGATTTCAAAGGCTTAGAAGCACTTCTAGACGCTCAAGGAATCTCTTCTGATTACATTCAACCTCTTCAACAATTATCATCTCTAGAAGGAGGTCAAGAGACAATTGCACAAGCAAGAGAAATTCTCTCATCTCTCGAAGGTGTTTCTTTGGAAGCACTTGATGAATTAGAAACAACATTGACTTCAATCACACATCTTGCACCATCACCTCCATCACTTTGTGTCAACCTGACCGTCGCACGCGGTCTTGATTACTATACAGGAACAGTCTTCGAAGTCCACGTTCCAGAACTTGGAGGAGAAGGGCAAGTTCTCGGTGGAGGATCGTATCGACTTCTCCATCTGTTCGGTCTTGAAGACTTGGATCCATGTTGTGGATTTGGTCTTGGATTCGATCGAGTTCTCCTCGCTCTTGAAGCACAAGCAGCAGCAGAAAACAGAGCAGAAGTCGTTCCAGGCGAATCAGATACACTCGGCCTTCTCGCAGTTATTCCATTCAATATTGACACAACATCTGTTCTTGGAATGGTCGGAGAACTACGTAATCAAGGAGAACGAGTTGAACTTGAACTTCGTTCCAGAAAGATCGGAAAGGCACTGAATTGGGCAAACAACATCGGAGCAGCCTATGCAATGGTCGTTGGACCAAGAGATGTTGAACAAGGAAAAGCATCAATCAAGCGACTCTCTGATGGAGAACAAGTTGAAACACAACTCAACAGTTCTTCAGTGCTCGAAGCACTTCAACAACTTCGATCTTAGTAATCTTCGTCTTCTTGACGACTGTTCACAAAGACAGCCATTGCAATTGCTGCTGATGCAACAACGAGTGTGAATCCAGGAGTATCTTCTGAATCACTACCATCAATATCACCGCCTTCTTGGAATTCCTCTGAGAAGGAAGCATCATCAATTGGAAGTTCGATTTTACTATCCATCCCCATTGTCATTTCAAATTTAGCAGGCTCACCTGTTTGTGTAAAGCCAAAATTGCTTGCTTGACGGTTGCCTCGTAGTTTCATTTTTACTCTTACTTCGGGGTTGAATTGGTCTCCCTCCCAATCTATGATTGTGTCTTCTTCAATTACGAAATTAAACACAACAGTGTTTTGTCCTTGCACCAATCCAGTTTCATGATGCTCTCCAATTTCATTTGGTCCAGCCATTAGGGTGATATTCAGTTCATCACAATCATTTTGCCCACATGCTGTTTGACCATCATTATCGTTTGTCCAGTCACCTTCGACTAAAATATCAAAAGAACCTCTGAAAAGGCCATCAGGATCCATGTAGATGCGCTTTGCAAGAGTAGGTTCCATTCTAAATTTGATATCGATATCTATCACGCCATTTTCGACTTCTTCGGTGTAAGTTTCCATCGTTG
The DNA here is from genome assembly GCA_963991835.1 of uncultured euryarchaeote. Taxonomy (GTDB): domain Archaea; phylum Thermoplasmatota; class Poseidoniia; order Poseidoniales; family Poseidoniaceae; genus MGIIa-L2. Next base: position 2,476 of record CAXDRT010000016.1, on the reverse strand, counting down.
TATTTTCAACGACATCAAAGTGAGTCCACGCCTTAGTATTGGAACTGTTCCAGTACATGTACATCGTTTTGTTCTCTTCAGTTGGCTGTCTTGGGTCATCAGCAGGGTCTGCTTGCTGAACAGCAACGTTTCCACCAGCTTGTACTGGTACTAACATCATCAAAGCCATGAAGACGGCTAGACATACACTCTTGCGCATGGACCTGCGTGTATGAACAAAGATATGAGTTTATTGAGTAGGTGTGTTAATTACACTACTCAGTCAAATCGATGAATATCGACGTTGCCTTGACCACCAGATTGGTTCATCTGTTGTTGCTGTCGAGTGAGTTTCAAAGCGTTTCCAAGTTTGTCTGGTTCAAGTCTTGGCGTACGCATATCTGCGCCTCCAACACCGGTAATAATCGCCATGACTTTGATGGTATCACCAAAGCTTGGATCTTGCCGAGCACCCCAGATGACATTCGCATCTTCACTGACCTTTGCAGTCATCAAATCAACAACCTGTGAAGCGGATTCAAGCGTCATGTATTGTCCACCAGTAACGTGAATCAAAACACCTGTTGCACCGTTAACATCAACATCGAGTAATGGATGGTTGAGTGCTTCATGGACAACTTCTTCTGGTCCACGGTCAGATTCTCCATAGAGCATCATCGTAACTCCACCATTTGCCATAATGGCTCGAATGTCTGCGAAATCCAGGTTGATCAATGAAGGCAACGTAATGGTCTCAACGATTCCCTTCACAATCTCTGCAACCAATTGATCCATGATTGAGAATGCTTCTTCCAAAGGAAGGTTTGGAACGTAATGCAACAATCTATTATTGTCGAGAACAAGAACAGCATCAGCAACTCTTCGTAGAGATTCAAGACCTTCGAGGGCTCTCTTCATTCGTTGGCGACGCTCTACGTGGAATGGAGTTGTTACAATCCCAACAACAAGAGCACCTGCAGACTTTGCTTCTTCTGCAACGATTGGACAAATACCAGTTCCTGAACCGCCTCCAAGTCCGCTTGCAATAAACACAAGATCGGCACCGTTGACGATACGTCGAATCATTTCTCGTCCTGCTTCTGCACAACGACGACCCATGGATGGATCTCCACCTGCTCCAAGTCCACGAGTGATGTGGCGGCCAACGAGAAGTTTCTGAAGTGAACGTGTGTTGTCGAGATGTTGTTTGTCCGTGTTAATTGCAACGGTTACAGCACCTTCAACTCCAAGATGTGTGATTCTGTTGAGGGTGTTATTTCCAGACCCTCCACAGCCGACGATAAGGATACGAGGATTCGGTACTCCTAAGGATCCAACCTCTTCATCCATGAGTGCAGTAGCACCACGATTGATGGCTTCTTCACGAAGACCAGCAACCATGTCTGCGAGTGCCTTGTCTTGCATATTATTTGCCGCCTTTGTGCTCCTTGAGCTGGAAGAACTACTGGGTCCCATCCCTACACTTCCTGATTTTCCGAGCCCTCTCTTCTGACTATTAACATCCACCCTTGGAGCAGAGGTAAAATGGTCGATTTCTGAGGTCGCATACAACCACCAAAGCAACCTCTTCCTTTGTCAATCTGTGGTTTTCCTCGCGGCTGTTTTGGACGATGAGAATAAATAGAACGAGGAGGTCGCATGGAATACCTCACTTAGCTCAGTTGGTAGAGCACCTGACTGTAGTTGTGTAAACAAACCGTCTCAGCAGACATCAGGGTGTCCCCGGTTCAAGTCCGGGAGTGGGGACCAACTCCCTCTAGCATAAGTTCCTCATCAGTCTATTCTAGAATTATCCTTCCATCCGCGTTCTTCTCGGTGTTCCTTGATGAACTCCTCTCGGGTCCAGACAACCCTATCGCAGCAATAGAGCACAAGCATACGGTATTGATTGGTTCCAAAGACGATCGTCTCCTTTGAAGAACGCTCACCGCAGCTCATGCAATCTCCAGTTCGAAGGAACGTCTTGAACATGATCGATTCTACTTCCATTTCACCACTATGTGTGATGCAATCTGGAATATCTAGGTCAATGCCAAGTAGGCAAAGTTGTTCTCCGCCACCAGGCGACCAGTGTCCGTCTTCGTCAAATTCATGTGCGCTCATTTTCAATATCATTTTATTCACCATTGCGTTGTACATTGTGTACAGTATTATATCTACTTCTGACAGCATAAAACTTTCTCCTATCTGTGTCGAAAATGCAAGATTATGTAAAAAAGAGTCCAGAAACTCCGGCCGAAAATTACTTTGAGGTCTTATAGAATCAACGGTAGAGAGATATCGATGACCACAAATCGCCTTTGGCCCGACGATGAAGATATTCCTGAACCGCCGATTATCCCGTGGAAAGAAGAGCCCCAGGCTCCATAGAAAGCGATTCTGGAACTGCGTCTAGGTCGACTTAGTCCTCGTCTTGGAGGAAATGCTCTTGGCTTCGATTGATAGTCCAGCGCTTCAAAATCGTACGCTCTTCCTC
>CAXDRT010000015.1:0-24653 GCA_963991835.1 uncultured euryarchaeote | reverse complement strand
CAGGGTATGCGCTGTGCTTTTGGTAAGAATGTCGGAACTGCTGCACGTGTTCGTCGCGGACAACGTGTGGTTTCGCTTCACGTCAATCCAGAACATTACCTCACTGCGAAGGATGCTTTGCGCAAGGCAGGAATGAAATTCCCCACACCAACAACAACTCGTGTTGTTCGTGGCGCAGAACACCTCAAGGGCTTGGTTTGAATCCTTCTGATACCACTGGAGTGGTATTGTCTTATGAGTAATAGGCGAGTGTGTGAACAATGCGAATAGTTGTCTTGGACGATGAGCGATGCAAACCAAACATGCCCGCTTTTGATTATCTCACCAAATACGCAGGAATGTGTGGTGGAGAATGCATCCAATTTACGGACAACAAATGGAAAATCCTTGAAAGTGCGTGTCCTGTTTGTTTTACAAGAGCAAAATTGTGTCCTGGAGATGCTGTCAAAGTGATTAATTTACCTACTGAGTTGAAAGTAGATATGATTCATCGCTACAGTTTGAACGGATTTCGTCTTTTCAGACTCCCAACTCCGACCAAGGAGAATGTAGTTGGAATTCTCGGCCCTAATGGAATGGGGAAGTCGACAGCGTTCAATGCACTCTCTGGAAGAATGGTTCCTAATCTTGGTGATTGGAGAGAAAAGGATACGGCTTGGGACGATGTTATCGCCACATTACCAAGAGGCGAGTTGAGAGACTTTTTCGTTTCTGTCAAAGACAATGAAGTAAAAGTAGCGCTTAAACCACAGAATATAGATCGATTACCAAAACGTTTCCAGGGCTCAGTTGAATCACTCCTGCGCCGTGTTGATGAGCGAAATTCATTCGATGAATTAACTGAAACTCTTGCGATTAGAAAACTACTCAGCCGAACAATCGACCAGTTATCAGGTGGTGAATTACAGCGTGTCGCTATTTGTGCAACAATGCTTAGGGATGCTGACGTTTACTTCTTTGACGAACCTTCATCATATCTTGACATTCATGAAAGGATGCGAATCGTTCAGATCATTCAAGACCTTGCAAAGGATAAACGAGTTATCGTTATCGAACACGATTTAGCAATCCTCGATGTTTTAGCAGATCTCGTCCACATTGTATACGGGAAAAAGGGAGCGTTCGGAATTTTTACTCCAGCAAGATCAACTCGAACAGCCATAAATGCATATTTGGATGGTTTTCTAGTCGAAGAAAATGTTCGGATAAGAGATAAGCCAATCCGATTTTTGAAGCATTATGACCGAGGTGGTGAAAGAGGAAATCCTGTCGTTCAATGGGGCGAACTCGAAAAGAAACTTGGGGAATTTCAACTCTCTACTGGAGAAGGGGCTGTGCATCGTTCAGAAGTGGTTGGAGTTGTTGGCGCTAATGGTACAGGAAAATCAACAATGATAAAAATTCTAGCGGGAGAACATGATTATGATGATGGTTGGGTTACCGCTAATGCAACCATTTCTTACAAACCTCAGCATATTGATGTCGACATGGATTGTACTGTCCAAATGTGGCTTGATAGTGAACTTGGAATGAGGTGGAGAAGTGGTGAATTCAATGTTAATGTCATAAAGGCATTAGGCGTTGATACGTTACTCCCTAAGCGCGTTAAGAAATTATCTGGCGGTGAAAGACAAGCGGTCTCTATTGCAGTTTGTCTTGGGAGAGAGGCTGATTTGTATCTTCTGGATGAACCAAGCGCACACCTGGATGCAAATGCTCGTATGGAGGCTGCAAAGGCAATTCGTCGAACCATGGAGGCGAATGAAAAATCCGCATTTGTAATCGATCACGACGTCTATTTCATCGATATCGTAAGTGATTCCTTGCTGGTCTTTGAAGGAGAAGGAGGAGTTCAAGGTAAAGCCATGGGGCCATATTCTCTTCGAGAGGGAATGAACAGGTTCCTCAAAGATGTGAACATCACATTCCGTAGAGATCACGATTCAAAACGTCCTCGAATAAATAAAGCAGAAAGCAGAAAAGACCGTGAGCAAAGAGAAATCGGCGACTATTACTCATTCAATGTCAAATAAGCAAAGAAATTGAAGAGAGTCTAAAGCCAACCACCATGAGCGTTGGATATGCCAGTAGGTACACCTCCAAAGGGCGGACCATTGGGGAGAAGTCGTTCACGACTCTCTGCATCTGGACTTACAACATATTTACGTTGTACTCGTCAATGGTATCTTACTCGAAAGGTTGGAATTTCATCTCCAAAATCTATTGGCCAGGTTTTGGGCATCGTCATTGAAGATGCTCTCTGTAATGTGATGATGAATCGGCCTGGTCCGATGGATTCAATTGACGAGTTGAGAAAATGGGCATATCAATTGGCTGATGAAGAAGCACAACATGCATGGGATATTGGACTTGAAACATGGGAGAACTCTTTGTGGAAGCGATCTGATTCAGATTGGTCGTCTGTTGATGTTGAAGACTTTAAGAATAAACTCTACAATGGATTAGAACTCTTCCTAGAAGAGATTCAGCGGTGCTATGATGAAAATGGAGGCCCTTACCTTGAGCAATTCCGGACAGGAGTTGAGCCGTATGAGATTCCAACACCAAAGAATGGTGCTAAACCACATTTCCCCATTCCTGAAAAGGTACGGTCACTCGATGCTCGAGACTGGAGTTCTGAGCATCCCTTTGAGTGGATGGGATCTGAAAGCCCAATCCAATGGAATGAAGCTTGGGAAATTGCAAGACCATGGTTCAAAGATCCAAGGGTCCATCAACCTCAGAGAATGTTTCACCCAGAAGGATGGGCTGCAGGGGAACTCGACCTTGTATTGAGGTGGGACGGGCACATTCGCCTCGTTGACATCAAATCAGGCCATTCAGGCGGGCGGTTTTCCGAAAGTCTTCAACATCAACTCAGATTTTATGCGTGGCTGTGGGAACGAACACATGAGAAAAAGCATGTCAAAAATATGGAGGGGTGGTATCTTTCCTCGAAGGAAAGAATACTCTATGAGGCTCCAAGTGAAGAAGAACTTACATCTATGGATGAGGAGTTTTTTTCCATTAACAACATTATGAGAACAATGGGAGAAGGGGCCTCGATTCTACCTGCGATTGCAGAGTCTGAAAACCCAGACACGGCCCATGCATGCAACGGAGAATCTGCTGGATGCGGCTGGTGTTCAGTGACACATTCCAATATTGACTCTGCTGGACCAATGGATGATGAATTAAGAGCACGAATGATTGAAGGTAATTCGATATCATCTCCTTGCGTCCCCCTAGGTGAAATCCCTTCTCGAGTCAACGTTTCTGGGAATTTAATTGCGCAATGGGGCCCATTGCCAAACCACTTCAATGAACCTGTTCTTGGAGCAATGTTACGTGCAGGAGAAGCCACAATTGCTATTGAAGAAGCAGAACCTGGAGCATTCTCACATCTTCATGATTCCGAACAAACAAACGTGATCATCGAAAATGCTCTACCTGGTGTCTGGAGAGACCAACCAAGGCTGTATGTCGACCAGCACTCAACTATCCGGGTACGAGATGAAGATGAGCCAAAAGGAACCCGTATTGGCTTGCTTCGAACACGAGCGAATGTTGAGGGGGTCGTTGTAGCAATACGTCAACAAAATGGAGTTCGTCTCGATGCAAAACCTTGGTCTATGCTCAGTTTCCATCTATGGGATGGCGAACACATTGTCGAGATCGTAGCCTTTGGTTCTGCCATAAGTGAGCGTTTACGATCTATGCGCCCTGGAGAACGAATACGGCTTATTGGTGCGGAACTTGGTTGGAGGGCTGGTTTAATCCAACTTAGAATCGATGTGCGCAAAACAAGAATTGAGCATCAAACCCCATCGTTTACTACCAAGAGTATTTGAGGGGTGGAATTTACCACTTCGTATGCCTGTTCATTTACCGAACACTGAAACAGATTCCGTGGGGAATTTCAACAGGCTATCTGCAAGTCAAGTAAACGCATGGGAAGCATGTCCTCGACTATGGTTTTATGAAAAAGTGCGGCGTTTAGTCATGCCACAAATCCCGATATTATTCGTTGGTAGAGCCGTCGAAGAAGCAATCTGTCAAACGTTGAAGGAATCTCCTTGCTTAGTGATGGCCTCCGCACCTTCAGATGTTTATGCTCCAACACCACTCGATGAAGAGGGGCGTCCAAATCGAGAACATGTTGGGTCATGGCCTGCGGAACAACTCCTTTCACTTCCAGAAAAATACTGGCCTCAAGCCAAAAACGATTTGCTTGAGTGGGCTACTAAGAGAGTGAAAACTCACCTGATACGCTCACTTGATGATATGAAAAAGGAATGGGGACGGCATGACAGAAAGGCTGGCCAATGGAGTGATGTGGATATGGAACGTTGTCATATGATGGCAAAAAACGGTATTCAAATGCATATCGAGGAGGTTGAAAAGTGTCTCACAACCATAACTGAACCAGTGCTTCAAGCGTGGAGAAATGGAGATCGTCCACAATGGCCAGCTCCTGATGGGCGTGGTTTTGATCTTGAGCAACACCCATTGGCTCAGGACGGAAAGGTGACTTGGTTTGAAGCATGGGAAATTTCACGTCCTTGGTTTGTTGACCCTGATGCAAAACCCTTCATGATGAATTCAGTTCATCCAGAACACTGGTTTCAAGGCGAATATGATTTAGTCTATTTTTGGGATGGAGCGATTCGAATTATCGATATCAAGGCCTCTCTAGGAAATAATGACAGATCTGGTGATTATGTCAAACAGTTACGAATGTACGCCTTTTTGTGGTGGCATACTCATGAAAAACAGCAAGAAGTTGACGGTCTAGAAATTTGGTATCTTGCAGCAAATAGTCAAAAGAATGTGAAGAAACCAACCATCGATGAAATGGAAGAGATGGGGATTGAACTAAAAGGACTCTGGAGTCAATTACGAGAAGTTACTCCAGATATTGATCAATGTCCCCCACAACCTGCTCCAATGCGTTCATTTGAACCAGGTGGTGTTCCATCCAACAAACCCGCTAAACTCACTCGTTGTGAACGATGTGACTGGTCCATGATATGTCCAAATGGAACTGGCCACGATGAACATCCTCATGGAGGGACATACCAGTTGCCAGGTTCTTATGCTGAAATTCAAGGGGATCCTATTGATGAACTTGTAGATCGACATGATATCATTGGACATGTCCATACTCTTATTCATTCACAATCAGGACGAGCTCCAAGAATCACAATCACTCAAGCAAACAACGCTTTTGCAGATGTTCAAGTAAAGGCTATGACCCATTCAGATGGAAATCCAACCGTTCCAGAGGGATTAGAAAAAGGTGATTTAGTATGCGTTGAAAAAGCCATCTTTCAACTCAATTACAAAGGGACAATAATTCTCAAGGTAGATCCATTTTCACGAATTGTCAAATTAGATAGAGATGAAGAAGTTACAATGAGTCTGCTTAAGCCACGAGCACGTTGGAATATAATGGGTACAGTTGTCTATAGAACAGAGAAAAGAGGCACTTCTGCACGAGGTGAATGGTGCCGAAAGGGATTGATGATATTAGACAATACTGGGGCGATTAAGGTTGAAGGTTGGCAAGCAGATTGGGGTCCTCAATACGACATGCTTGAGATCGGTGATACTGTGATTATAACCAATGTTGGTATGAACGGTTGGGCTGCGTTGACAACTGGAGAGATCTATCGAGCATCAAGACTTCATATCGTACCCGAGGATTAGCCGCCAGAAGAGACTGTTGTGACCAGAAGCCTAACATCTGAATTAAGTAGAGTACTATGAGGCAGGATTTTGTCTTCATAACTTACAATCACTGTAGAAGGAAGGATATTTGCTTGTACCAGAGCTTGTCGAAGCGTACTGTTTACTTCAACTTCAATCGCACAATTATGATCTCGGCCGTGGAATGTAATCTCCATGATGATAACTGAGAGGCATCATGCTTATGACGGTGGCGCACAGGCAAGAAACAGGCCGAGATCGCATAGCCCGGTATTGCGGTGGATTCGAAATCCACTGTCCCATGGACGCGGGGGTTCAAATCCCTCTCTCGGCGCCATCAGATGTAGAAAGCATCTGGTTCTTCAGTCAACTCACCGACGATATCCACTGAGTTCTTAGGAGCAATTTCGAGTAATTTCTGTATGATGCCAGAAGTTACATCCTCAGGTAAAACAAGGTCGAGAGACCATCCCTCACTTATTGTTTCGAGAAGACGAAGTGAAGCATGTACATCACCGCTTGAACCAACTGTGGTGGCCATTGCACAAGCCGAATGAATTCCGAAAATAGATCCCATTGAAGCCATCAATGCTGACATTCCAATTGCACCTCCTGAAGGCTGGTCCCGACGAACTTCAATTCCTTTTTCTTCCATATTGACGCGATGAGCAGAAGATGAGGCAACAACAAATGCCTCTTTCTTTTCAGGAGGTGAAGAAAGTCCTGCTAGAACCAGAATCTCAGGTATGCCTGATTTTGAGAGTACCTCGAGGAGATCGTGGGTGAAATCGTATTGATGTGAAGGATCACTCGGTTGTCCTGGCCCAGTTATGGTCATCACACGTTGGCCAGAAGGCGTTGTGAACAACGAAGCATAGAGATGAGGGGGGGCAAGGAGACCGTCCTCATCTAATCGTGCTAATGGTGCTAAACCAGGATGAATAAACCGTGCAACTCTTTCTGCTTGACTTGATTCGTTAAGCATTTCAATTGCGTTCTTTCCGACATCTCCAACACCTGGAAGAGCAAACAAAAGAAGATCAGCAGTTGGAAGACCATGTTCGCCTGTAGTATCGATAAGTAGTGGCATGAATCACAAAGCCTACAGTTACGGAGTATAATGTTTCACAAGGAAGTTGTGAAAAGAGTCTCATTCTTCTTCCATGTTGCTGTGACCAGCACGTAATTCTTCTACGGAAGGAAGAGTTGGGATTGAAGCACTCCATTCAGGTGTTTCGACCTTGTTTAATGTCCTACGAATCTTTGCACGATGATCTTCAGGCGACCACTTTAGAGGGGCTGCTGCTTGAGCTCTACCGTCACACTGAGGACACGTTATTTCAAGACACCATGCTTGACAAACTGTGCATTGTTGAAGAAGTTGACGAGCCATATTGTTCACTCTCTGTAAGCAAGGGCAGTTCCGCCTGCATTTTCAATTACTGAAACAGTTGCTTTAATTGCATCTGTCCATGTGTCTTCAGCAGTCTTAAAATCTGGAGCTTTCAATTCAATTCGGTATTCTGGAGAACCATCATAGAAACAATTGACTTCAATCTCTTGTTCTTCAGAGGAGAGTTCTTCAGCCGCTAAAAGTGCCTCTCGAATTGTTAAAACGCCATCCTTCGTCTCGACTTTTAGTGTCAGTGTACCACGAATTTCAACAAATGGCGGAATAATGTTCTCAACAGCAATTTCGATGAATGGAGCAATCCAATCTCCTTCAAATCCTGCGTCTACAAGTGTTCCCTCACTCATTGCAGCCTCTTCAAATGCTCCATATAGCGTTTCATAGGATTCAGTTAATTCCTCAAGAAGTTCGGAAGCAAATTCTTGGGTCCATTTCAAAGTTTCACCAAGCACCTTGAACAATTGAAGTGCTCTTTGTTCGTTTTTCCACTGCTGGAGGCGATCTCGACGTCTCTCTTCTGAAACTGATTTCAAAGACAGTTTGAGAGAACTTCCATCCATTCGGCTTGGCATTACCTTACAGATGAGGCGCTGACCTTCTCTTACGAACCGACGAATGTTTTTGATCCAACCACTCGCAATTTCACCAATGAAGATGAAGCCATCAACGCCCTCGTATTCATCGAGGGTTACATCAGCACCGTTTTGTTTGACGCTTTTTACAGATACAACGACGAGTTCTCCCTCTTCGGGGTAAACCAGGTCTGTTGACATGGAGGCTCAGCCTCCTCATTCCATTGTCTCTAGGATGGTGCAGCCAACGAGGTTTGCTTTTCCACCTGACGGATTTGTAAGAGTGGCGCCACAGACACCACATGAGATTACAATTGTTGCTCGTGAAAACAGAATAGATTCGCTTCCACAGTCTTTGCAGGATACTTTGATGAATTCGCCAGACATTTTTTCCACCTCATCGATCGATTAATTCGAATTTCTTTGCACGCTTGCATGGTGCATAATGCGCTTTACCAGTTTCAGTACAGCGATAAAGAATGTTCACACGCTTTGTAGGCTTTTCACGGCCATCAGGTTTAGGACGAGGGAAACCACGGTATCCACGCATGACCTTACGGAAACGGCGTTGACCCCAGCGAAGCTCGGAAGCCCGCTTCTTCTTGACACGCTCAACAGTGTGGAGAGTGTGCTTACCAGCAGACGGACTATATCGCATAATTTGACGAGGCATCTTAACCATGTCTTCACCTGAACGTCTTGGCGACAATCGACGGGTATTTATTGCTGTCGTAAGAGAATTTCAATGCAATAAGCCCAACACAGAGGAAATTTGTAGGGAGATTCATAAGTCGAATACCATGAACTACGGTCATGCAAGACGAAATCAGAGCGGCATTGCTTCTTTGGATACCTCTTGCTATTGCTTCTCTCGGGATTGCTATGCAATTCCGCCGCCAGAACACTTTGCAGAACCTTGGAAAGGGCTTTCTCATTCTTGGAGGAAGCCTGTATCTTGCTTCATTCTTAACTGTACCAGAATCACCTTCTGCTGCCTCATCCGCTTTGATTGTCGCAATACTCCCTGCCCTATTGTTGATATTCACAGGGCTATTCATAGCCACGTTCTCAGGAGACATCCCTGTTCAACGATTTAATGCAAAATATAGACCACTCGGACTTTTGCTTTTCGTTTCGGGACTAGCTCTTCTAGAATGGATGAATTGGCATGAAACAAATTGGTTGCCTTCTCTCAATTGGGAAGGTGAGACCAACAAATATTGGCTCATTTTCCGACCTACATTTCTCTTAAGCATGAGCAGTATTCTCCTTTGCGGATCTTACATTATCAAGCACATGGGGGATGAACGAAACGATGCATCTCGAAATCTGTTTATTTTGGGAATCTTTTCTTTTGGGTTTCTACTCCTTGGATTGTATATCGAAAATGCACACACAACAACAACACAATTCAGCACATCCCTGTGGCTAGCAACAAGTGACTTATTCGGTATATTTGCTGGCCTTGGACTCTCAGTAATCGTATTCACATTAGCAATCTGGCAATACGAAAGAAAACGCCCTGGGCTAGCGAATTTACCCCCGCCTTCAAACAAAGAACTCGGTTTTGCAGCCGAAGTTATTCGAAAAAATCTCGGAGGTGAAGAAGATGAGTGAAACTCCAAAGCAACGAGTCTTGCTCATAGGTGGCTTGATTCTCATTCTGCCAAGTTTAATTTTGGCAATAGCAAACGGTACTTCAGATGAAGATACATCGAAAGGATTTGCTCGTTTCGCAAACGCTTTCTTGACTACCTACACATTGACATCTCTATTTTTCATTGTTAATATGTTTCGATATTCCAAGAGCAGGAATGAACCAAACGCACCATGGATAGGCATGTCCTATGCAGCAATTTTAGGGATTCTTGCATCTGTTCTCCTTACAATGCAAGGAGGATTATTACTGGAGGACAACAGCGGTAGCAGAGCTCAAATTCTAACCAATGTAGTCCATTTCATCATCACTGCGGTAGCTGTATTAGTTTCTGTGGTTATCATGATCCTTGTAACATTTGTAAACATCACTTCTAAAATTCAAAACAAAGATTGAGTAATTACAGGGGTATTCTCTTAGCGTTGACTTGATAAGGAGAAGTCAGGTGGCTTCGATATCGAGGTGAGTATATGTCAAAGGGTACACCATCAATGGGTCGTCGACAAAAGACAACACACATCCGCTGCAGACGCTGTGGAAGAAATGCATATCACAAGCAAAAAGGTGTTTGTGCCTCATGCGGATACGGGGCTACTGCTCGTATGCGCTCCTACAGTTGGAACAAGAAAACTCATCGTCCTAAGGCTTGAGAATCAAGCGCAATGAATACAAGGGTGTCGCGACTGTCTCGACACAGGGAATCACATGTGCGGCATCATCGGAATTGTTGGTCGGCATGGTTCACACGTGAATCAAGCCCTCTATGATGGCTTGACTGTGCTTCAACACAGGGGTCAAGATGCTGCTGGCATTATGACTGAACACAATGAAAAATTCAACCTTCGGAAAGGAAATGGTCTGGTCTCAGATGTATTCTACAAGCGACACATGCAAAAGCTGCTTGGCCACATTGGTATTGGGCACGTTCGTTACCCTACTGCTGGCTCATCTTCCACTGCAGAGGCTCAGCCGTTTTATGTGAACTCTCCATACGGTCTAGCCTTAGCACACAATGGGAACTTAACCAACAGTGAAGAGATACAAAAGAGCCTCATCTCTGAACATCGCAGACACGTGAATACCTCAAGTGATTCCGAAGTTCTGTTGAATCATCTGGCTGTGCAATTAGATCTTCAGAGCGATCAAATGAGTATTAATGGGGAACCTTTCCTTAACGTAGATTCTTTCTTTGATGCAATAAGTGACGTTAACAAATCTGTTCGTGGTGGATATGCTTGTGTTGGTATTGTCAACGGATACGGCCTATTTGCCTTTAGAGACCCTCATGGTATTCGTCCGCTAGTCTACGGGAAGAGAGAATACGAAGATGGAACTGAGTGGGTTGTTGCAAGCGAATCTGTTGCTATTACAGCACTCGGGTTTGAGATCGTATCAGATGTCAAGCCAGGAGAGGCAATCTTCATTTCATCGTCAGGACATCTCTTTGTGAAACAATGTGCAGAGCCTCGTGCATTTACACCATGTATCTTTGAGCACGTCTATTTTGCACGACCAGATTCAACCATCGATGGAATCTCTGTCTATCAGGCTCGATTGAATCAGGGTCAACGCTTAGCAGAACGGTTACTTGAACAATGGCCTGATCATGATATCGATGCAGTAATCCCTGTACCTGATTCAGGCCGAATCTCTGCATTACAAATGGCGAATATACTCGATGTCCCTTACCGAGAAGGATTCGTCAAGAACAGATATGTTGGGCGCACGTTCATCATGCCAGGACAAGAAATGAGAATGAAATCTGTTCGCAGAAAACTCAACGCTATTCCAAGAGAGTTCAGTGGAAAAAATATTCTCCTCGTTGACGATTCGATTGTACGTGGGACAACCAGTGCTCAAATCATCGAAATGGCAAGAGAAGTCGGAGCAGCCAAGGTTTACTTTGCCTCTGCTGCACCTCCAGTACGTCATCCAAATGTGTACGGAATAGACATGCCTGCTGTAGATGAATTCATTGCTAATGGAAAATCGATCGAAGAGATAAATCAAACAATTGGCTCTGATCGCTTGTTTTATCAAACTCTTGAAGACCTAGTCGAAGTAACAATGCGAAAAGGATCTGAACTCGATGGTTTCGATAGTTCATGTTTCAGTGGAGAATACATCACAGGCGATATTGATTCAGTGTATCTCGATAAGTTAAGAGCTGCGAGAAATGATGCTTCAAAAATACAAGAATCAATGGATGATGAGCGTAGTATAGACATGCACAATCATCAGATTTGAACAACAAAAGCATCAGGCTATAACCAATAATGGATTGGTTAGGCCATGGTCCAAACGCTTCCTTCAATTGATTCGATTCATCTTGAAGAAAAAGTAAACGCCGTCTCAGTGAATGATTCTGGAGACAAGGTGCTTATTGGAGATTGCAATGGAACTGTTTTCATTTATTCACTTAATCATGATGGACAGCACTTAGAGAAGTCACTTCGATTGAGTTCTCCAATTATGAGTGTGATTTGGCATAAGGAGAAATTCCTTGTCGTCGACGAAGTTGATGGCGTCCATATGTACAATCAACATGGAGATTTGGAATGGAGATTTGATCTCGAGGCAGGAGGGGCAAAAGCACACATTCAACATCAAATTGCAGTACTCGATGGCATTGGTACGTTAAGGCTCCTAACGTTTGATGGTAAGGAGCATCCAATCAAGTATCAACAAATCATATCTTTCCAACCCCTTGTTGATGGGTTTTTGCTACTAACAGAACAAAGCGAAGTTAAGAAAATCAACCCATCTTTTGAGGAAGTATTCTCTCGAGAACAGCGAGGAGATATTGGTGAGGACATCGTACATTATGGCAAAGGAAGAGATTCTACTTGGTTTGTAGCAAGAGAGGGACATGCGTTAGTACCTGGTGAAGAGGAAGCCTTGGAGATAGAATTCTTTCGAGAAAATCAACGAGTATCAAGATCAGAGATAACAGGTCGTGTTCGAACCTTTTCAACAAGTGATGATCGACAATTTCTTGGCTTAGATGATGGCTCAATTGTCTCTGTTTCAAACGAATTTGAATTGACTAAAATACAGGATTTCCCTTATCCAATACGTTGCCTAGAATTAACTGAAAAGCACTTACTCGTTGGAACTTGGTTCAATGTATATGGCATCAATCTGGTTTCAAATAAACTCGATTGGACGATTGAACACAAAGGATTGGTTGAACAGATTATTATCGATATGAATAAAACAACGATGCTCTTTTTCGGAGAAGATCAAAACGATTGGACTGAAGCAGAACCAGTAGGGATATGTGACATTCATCAGGACCCTACTGAGGTTGATGATTCCTTCCTACAAGGCTGGTTTGAAAAAGAAATTATTATTGCTGAGACAAATCCAGAAGTTGTCTATAGAAACGTAGATGACTTTGAATCTTTATTGTCAGAAGGAGAGCGAGAGATGCTTACAGATTCTGAACGAATTGAAGAATTTGCGTTTGATGCGTTATCGGATGCATTGAACGAAATTAGTCAATCAATCGACGACATAGATGATGATGAAACAGAAGATTTGTTGAGTATGCTACATGAATCAAGTGAAATCTTCATACCCCCGTCCGCTCATGCAGGTGATGACCAAACCTATGTGCTTGAGCAGGGAGAAACATCATTCATACTGACTCTTGATGCAACGAATACGAATGATCCTCAAAACAACATTGTTCGTTGGTCTTGGCTTGATTCAACAGGTAAAGAAATTGCAACTTCTCAGAAAGTAAAGGTCAAACTTCCAATAGGCACCCACCAATTTGAACTCCGAGTGGAAGCTTCAGATGGAGTCTTGACAACAGACTATGTCCAAATCACAGTCCTATCCTCAGACTCATGAAGGTGAAGGTTCTGGCATGGATATGGGCGTCCACTCTCCACTGATTGAGAATTTCCTAGTCGGACCGCTGCAAATGAGATGTTCGGTTACAACGGATGTGCGTACAGGGGATACTGTCATTATTGATGGTGGTGATGAACCTCAGCGCTTAATCAATTGGATTGAGAACTGTGAAGGAAGCGGCCCTAATTGGTCGACTCATAGCATGGATGAAACAAAACAAATTCAACGCAAAGTAGTTGCTCTTCTCAATACACATGCACATTTTGATCACAGTGGGCATATACCTACACTCAAGGATCATTACAATGTTGATTGGTATCTTCATCCAGATGATACATTCCTTCAAACACTTGCAAAATCAGCAGCGGTCAGATATGGGATTCAACTTCCAGAACCTGCTGAGGCCGATGAGCACATTCAAGATGAACAAATTTTGAAACTTGGATCCCTTGAATTCGAAATTCTTCATACTCCTGGCCACACACTCGGTGGATGTTGTCTTCGGTTGCTAATTGATGGAGAAGCAGATCACTTGTTTGTTGGTGATACTCTGTTTGCAGGATCAGTTGGAAGAACTGATTTGGAAAATACTGGAGGGGACTTCGATGTGCTTTCAAACAGTATTCGAACAAAACTGTGGCCATTGAAACCCGAGACAATTGTCCATCCTGGACATGGTCCGCTAACGACAATTGGTCACGAGAAGGCCACAAATCCATTTGTAGGCGACTCTTCTGGAGAAAGTGGCACCTTTACATTCGGAAAATACGCTTAACCAAGCAATGCTGAAAGTGCTTGTTGGAATACAGGCAATGCCTCTTCCCATGTTGCAACGATCCCATAATCTGCATGCTGGAAAATTGCTGCATCAGCATCTTTGTTGATTGCGACAATATACTTTGATGAACGCATACCAGCGAGATGTTGAATCGCACCAGAAATTCCGACTGCAATGTAGAGATTTGGATTCACAGTCTTACCTGTTTGACCAACTTGCATTGAGTGAGGGATTTCATCCCATGTGTCAACAGCAGCCCTTGAAGCTCCAACGGCGGCTCCGATTGTGTCTGCTACTGCTTCTAGATGAGCAAAATTTGCAGGTGAACCCATACCTCTTCCTCCAGAGATTACGATATTTGCTTCTGAAACATCGAGACGAGTGTTTGCTCTTTGCAAGATTTCTTGCACGGCTGTTTTTACGTCACCAGAGGCATCAACGACTGATACATCGCAGGAACCATCATTTCCTGCTGAATCAAAGACATTAGCACGCACTGTAATGACGGCTTCTCCTGAAACCGAAACTGTTTGATTTGCTTTTCCTGAATAAATTGGAGAAGTTAGGTTTGTTCCATTAATCCCAGTCACATCTTGGACAACTGAAATGTTTCGTCGTGCAGCGAGACGTGCGGCTACATCTTTGCTCCGTGTTGTCGCTAGACAAAGAACAGTTCCCGAAGGTATTGCACTGTCTAGAGCACTTGCCCATCCGCTGCTGTCATTTCCATCAAAGACATCTGACTTTACAGCGATAATCTTTGAAACTCCAGAAAGCGATTGGACGGAATTGGCAATTGATGCATCCGTACATGGAACCACAAGTGTTGGCTCTCCACCATATGCATGTGCTGCTGTTACGAGTTCTGCTGTCGAAGGATGGATCGTTCCTTTCGATAATTCTGCTATTACAATCATATTTGTCATCTTTTTCACCTCATAGTACGTTTGCTTCGTCACGAAGGAGTTGTGCGACTTGTGAAGCACTGGCGCCACCTTCGAATGTTTTTCCTGCAGGTTTAGCAGGAGGCATGGAATGAGAAGCGACACTGATAGATGATGAGGGAGAAGATGCGCTCATAAGTTCAACCTTGGCCCTTTTTGCCATCATAATCCCCTTGACATTTGGTTTACGGACTTTGATATCCCCTTTGTCACATGAAATGACTGCTGGTAAAGCAACGTTGATTCTTGCAACGCCTGTTTCAACTGGCATTGAGACGAGAACTGATTCTGAAAATTCCGCTCCAATAACGTTCGAAGCATTTCCCCAACCAAGTCTTTCAGCAAGACCAGGTCCAGTCGATCCCGCACCTGTATCTGCTGCAGATTTTCCACAGTAGACGACTGTTGCACCCAATGCTTGAATGGTTTCAGAAAGTACGCTTTGAAGAGCATTTGAGTCAAGATCAGCCCACGAATCATCCCAGACACGCACGATGTTATCGACACCAATTGCCTTAGCATCTTTGAGGATTTTTTCTGCACCAGGTCCCCCAACAGTTACCGCAGTTACGGTACCATCAGTAGCTTCTTTATGTCGAATTGCTGTTTCAACTGCAAACTCGTCGTATGGGCTCATGACCATCTTGACGGAGGTGAGATCGACTCGATCTCCTTGAACGACAATTTTCGCATTTGTATCAGGAACTTGCTTGACTAAGACAACGATTGTAGGCATCTGTATCGCTCTTGCCAACAGGACTCGATTCATGAATATTGGCTTTGTACCATTTGGGATTTCCATTACAATCAATCCAACAGAAATCTTTAGAAACCGTCTGCTTGGACATAAATTTCCATGTCGGATGAGCGAATATTTCCCGGACCATCTCCTGTCCAGGCAGACACACTAAATGCTTGGAGAGAACTATTCGAATCGAAACACAGTGCCGATTTTACAGCACTCAAAGGAACGGATTGCTTGGAGCAACCAATCTTTCCATTTGAAGTCGACTACAGAGATATTGACCAGAACGATCTTCTCAGTCTCTATTTCAATGAAATGCCAGTGTCAACGATCGAACTCGCAAATGAAGTTCTTCGTACGATGGTTGCAGAATATGAAGTAAGCGACATACGATGTATTCTACGGCCCGTCTCCCTTCCACCAGAGCGAACAAAGAGTATCTCAGCGCTTCGCATGCGAAACAGAGGCACAATTGTGAGTTGTGTCGTTCGCATCAAAGATGTTGGTCCACGACTGGGCTATTTGCAAGAAGCATTGTACGTATGCGCAAGATGCGATCACAGAGAGACTGTAAAACAAAGAATTGCAAGGGAAAGGAAACGTCCAGAAGGACCGTGTAAAGAGTGCTTCAACAAAGCAATGCTTGATTTTGATGGCAAAATCCCGTATAGTTACTATGAACGCTTGAGAAATACAATGAAACTTACAGCAGAAGGGTCGTTTTACAAAGATATCCAGTATCTGTCTGTTTCTGATATCGATGATTCATCAGCACAACCGATATGGGTGATTATAGACGACGAGTTTGTAGATGAATTTGGTGTAGGAGATACCGTTCGAATTAACGGTGTTGTTCAGATAGACCCTGTTCCTGATAGAAATTTCATGAAGGATACTCGACGTATTCTTCAAATTCACGCATTCAGCGTCGAGACCCTTTGAAATCGCTTAAGGGGTAATGCTTAACATGACTTCATACGAATCAGGATGTTGTTCAAAGTGCTGAGCGATTGAATTCAATCCTCTTGCAACACCTACTGCAACTCCCATTTTAGCATCGAAAGGATGGAGTGTTCCATCTTTTACTGCCTGCTTGAATTGTTCAAGATTATCCCAAGTACTCGGCTCTCCAAACTTTGGGTTGGGAGTTACAGTAATCGACCCAAATTCAGGTAGAACAACATGTTCAGCAAGTTCGTATACAGGCGAATGATCATCAGCAGGATCTAGATAGGCTTTCTTCATCTTCTTTTGAACCAGTTCAAGAGTATCATGAAGCAAAAGGGCTCCGTTTGGATCGGATTTGCTCATCTTGTGATCAAAGGAATCCATTCGAACACCTGACGCTTTCAATGATGAGAGAATAGGTGTATGGAGGCATGTTGCCTTATCCCAGTTCCATTTTGAAGCCATATCTCTCATGAACATATGTGCTTTTCGCTGATCCATTCCACCCAGAGCAACGTCGATTCCAAGTTCAAAGATGTCTGCAGCCTGCATAGCAGGGTAATAGAATTTTGACAAATCATGATCGGATGAAGCTTCATCACGCCCCATGATGGTGAATGTTTTTCTTACCATCGGTAATGTTGCGCCTTTCGAACATCGAAGTACTCTTGCCCAATAGTCGCCTGAATCCATTAGAGCACTGGCCCAAACAAATCGAAGTTGTCCTGGGCCTTCTCCTTCCTCAGGATAATCAAGAAGGGCACGGAAGGTCTCTTCCATGTATACGGCTGTCTTTTGGATATCATCCATCCTTCCGCCAAATTTGTCATTGACCCATGCGTGCCAATCTGCAAGGAATATCAGAACATTTGCTTTTGCTTCAAGCATTCGCTTAAGTTGGAGGGAAATCACTTTCCAACCAATATGTGCTTTACCGCTTGGTTCGAAACCAACATAGCATCGAATGACACCATCTCCGGACATGGATGTATCATCAGCAAGACAATCGACAAGGTGATTGATGCCGACGCATTCTTCAACATCTGAAACCATTAAACAAAGACGTTTACGTTGTTCTTGATTTAATTCTTTAATACGTTCATATCTTTCCTCAAAAGGAGAGAGGAGCGTATCTACATCCATGCTCTCACCTCATACAAGGTCAGTGAGTTTCTTCACTTTTCCTTCCGAAGGAGGATTACCAGCTTCAATCATGCTTTCGATTTCTTCAATCATTGATTCAGCAAGGTCGATTGTTTCTTGAGTTACAGTTGAACTCATCTCGATTGATTTACGAATCATTTTAATTCCAGATTTAGCCTTTGAAAATTTCTTTCCATCTTCTTTTGCCTTATCTCCTCTCTGTTTTGCAGTGTAACCTGTTGCTTCGTCGAGGAATGCCGACCATCTCTTGCGACTTGCTAGTGCAGATTCTCGACCTCCGTCCTGCGACAAAAAGTCTTCCAGATCCGAGCCCTTGAGTTGTACCACGTCGACCATGAGTTTACCTTGATCAGTGTAAGAACCTTTGATTGAGGAGAGGAGGCCGAACGATGCTTCAAATTCACCTTCAGAATTTGCCTGTACGTTTTCAAAATGTTGTGCTGCTAACTTTGCAAGACCAGCATTTCCACCAATCGACTTTTCTAAACCACGCTTTACTGCGAATCGCTCCATGTTAGGCCATCCACAGGTGCCTCATAAGTCTCGCGAAAGAGAAGCCACCTCATGCGGGGGGTTTTTTTGTGTTAATCACTGCGCCAACTATGCGCAAGATAATCGCCATGGTGTTATTCGGGATTCTCATCCTTCCACTTGCTTCTGCATCTGATGTGAAATTTGCAGAATTGACTCCGCTTAGTCCACAGGATCTTGCACTAAACGCGGGAGATGTTTCTCCTGATGGAAACACTGTACTTGTTGTTGGTTCAGAAGGATTTATTCACGGATTATCTGGGAATGAACCAGGAGATCGAGGAAAGGATATTTCAATCGACAGTGGCCGTAGTGCCTCTTTCAATGATGTTGCATGGCACCCAAACGGTGAAACAGCACTCATTGCGGGTGAATTAGGGGCTGCTCTGAGATATGTGCACTCTGACCAAACAATTGAATCCTTAAGCGGAGCTACTATTTTGGGTGGAGTAGAACTCACAAGTGTTGAATGGAGGGCTGGTGGGGATTTGGCTTTTTTTGGTGCTAAAAACGGAAATATCTATGTCAAAGATGCTGATATACTCACCGAAATACAAGGGAGTATGAATTCATCCATAATGGACATAGCATGCCATCTTGAACAAAATATCTGTGTCGTAGCTACTCTCGAAGACGGAATTGGAGTCATTGACAGAACAAGTGAATTAACCTGGATCAGTGGGACATCCAATCGCGCTTGGATGGCAATTGATTGTCCGAAATCTACTCTTTACACATGTACTGGGTTTGCAAGCGCAAGAGAATATCTTTCCATACGTCTCGATATTGAGGATGCCTCAAAATCAACCGGTGATCTTGATGGAAACGGTGAAACAGATGTGCGTGTTCTTGAGGATGGTGATAGTGATTTCATCAAACTAAGCCGTGGGTTTGATGATACAACAATTGTCCACATGGCCCCAATGGAATCTGTTCGATATGAACCAAAAATCGATGGGATGGTCCTTCACACATCTTCAGAAGAGTTAACTGAATTCAATCCGAATGTAGCAGGAGACAGTATCGCCCTCATTTGGGAACAGGGAAAAAACGATGGATGGATGATTACAAACACAGGCAAAATTGTCAAGATAACTCCTGACGAAACAACCCCAAGCCTAGGAATCATGGAAACAATTGTTTTCACTGCTGTGGCGATTTCTGTCCCAGGGGTCATTATTGGATTAATCTTCATGAACTCTCCCTTTTTACAACGAAAATACAGACAACTACGAGGCTTTGATAAGAAAAATTAGCGATTCATATCCTCATAGGGGTCGTGCTAAAGTTCATGAATTGCTTTCAACCACGTTGTCACAGGGAACACTATGGAACCATACGAAGGAGTCGACTTTTACGACATTGAATCCTTACTTACCGAAGAAGAAATAATGATTCGCGACATGGTTCGTGAGTGGGTTGATGAAGAAGTCATTCCAAAGATTGAACACGCATGTGCAGAAGGAGTTTTTCTTGATGAGTGGAGAGTAGCACTTGGAGAAATGGGTGTCTTGGGTGCTCCATTGAAGGGATATGGTTGCCCTGGTCTCTCGTATGTAGCATACGGACTCATCTGTCAAGAACTTGAAAGAGGAGACTCTGGACTTCGATCGTTCGCTTCTGTACAAGGCTCACTTGCAATGTATCCAATTTGGGATTTTGGAAGTGAGGAGCAGAAGAATAAGTATCTACCAAAAATGGCCTCTGGTGAATACATCGGCTGCTTTGGACTTACTGAGCCAGATTATGGTTCAAACCCAGGAGATATGGTCACAAAGGCAGAAGATATGGGAGACCACTATCTCCTCAACGGTGCGAAGATGTGGATTACAAATGGAACCATCGCAGACCTAGCTGTTGTCTGGGCAAAACTCGATGGCGTTATTCGCGGATTTATTGTTGAAAAGGATGATGAAGGTTACTCCGCCCCAGAAATGAAAGGAAAACATTCGCTTAAGGCCTCGGTTACATCTGAACTTGTCTTCCAAGATTGTAAGATTCCAAAAGATCGGATATTGCCTGATGTGAAGGGTTTGAAAGGACCATTTTCTTGTCTCAATAATGCTCGTTTTGGAATTTCATGGGGTGCGCTTGGCGCCGCTATGTCTTGCTTCCACAGTGCTAAGACCTATGCATTAAGCCGAATACAATTCGATCATCCTATTGCCTCCTACCAATTAATTCAAAACAAACTTGCGTGGATGCTTAGAGAGATTACAAAAGGACAACTCTTGGCCTATCACCTCGGAAGAAAGAAGGATGAAGGCACTTGGTTCAATGAACAGATATCGCTTGCTAAAATGAATAACGTCGATATTGCACTGGAGATTGCTCGCGTCTCAAGAGATATCCATGGTGCTAACGGAATTCTCGATGAATATCCAGTTATGAGACACATGGCGAATCTTGAATCTGTTAAGACCTACGAAGGAACACATGATATTCACAACCTCATTCTAGGTCGTTACATCACTGGAATTCAAGCATTCACACGAACGCTCTGAAAGTGATCTCTCAGAAACATCAAACGTTTGGAAGTAATCCAATACGTGCAAGACCAGACCAAACTGGGTCGAGGAATCTTGGTAAGAATCGGTGTCTCAAATAGACTGCAGCCGCCAAAGAAAGTTTCTGAACCTTGGAGAGGCTCACTCTGCGAGTAAATACGTCACCCTGTTGCTTCTCAATCTGCTTCAAAATCTTATCATAAAAGGCGATCATTGCTGCAGGCGAGTAGCGTGTTCTTCGTGGAAGAAGAGGAAGTAATTGACGCGCTTCTTCCAAATAGGTTCTCGCACGCTTTGCATAGTGATGGCAGTACGGCTCCCAAGAAGAGTTGAGTACAACTTTTCCTCCATGGAGGTCATCTTCGCTAATACCATTATGCTCAAGCTCGTCAAGAGGAAGATAGACACGATCTCGTTCGATGTCCTCGCCGACGTCACGAAGTACATTCGTCAATTGCATGAAAATACCCCAAGATTCTGCAAACTTTCTTGCCCGAGGGTCATCGTATCCGTAGATTTCAATGCACATTAGCCCGACTACGGAAGCAACCCTGTAACAGTAAACATAGAGTTCATCAAATGTTCTATAGCGATTACTGTAGAGGTCATCCTCCATACCAGAAATCAAATCGTCGAAGACGCTTCGAGGAATTGTGTAGCGTTCAACAGTGTCCTTGAGTGCAAGGAATACTGGATCGGTACTGTACACACCAGAATAACAGGTGGAAAGCTTCTTTCTGAAGAAAAACAGTTGATTGATTTTGTTGAGATAGACCTCATTGTCAAGAATCGTGGTCCTTTGTTGCAAAGACTCAAGTTGTTCTCGATATTCAATCGCCTCTTGACTGAGTTCTCCATCTGCGCCTGGGAAACGGTCTGCCCAATCACCATCAGCAATGTCATCTGCTCTTCGGCAGAATGCATAGACTGCACACATTGCTTGACGTTGCTCATCTGGGAGATACTTGAACGAATGGTAGAAATTTCCAGCCTCTCTCTTAGTCAATTCCTCGCAGTATCTGTAAGCAAGGCGATGAAGTTCAGCAGGCGGTTTATCAGACCAGATTGGCGCATCTAGATCAGCGAACGGATCGACGAGTTCGTTTTCCTCACCGATAATTCCAATCATGAGGGCTCCTTCACGAAGAGCCTCCATAGCGGTCATACTAACTGCCTTTACAGCATCTCTAGCCAGCATAACACCTGCTCTGAGACGGTCAAGAGGAGTAGGATTTTTCTTTGCCGTAACAGGACTCTCTGCACCTCCCTTCAAAGGAAAGAGAAGGTCGAGAGGTTTGCGGCGTTCTAGCATCCTAACCAGTTCTTCCTCGCGCTACTTCCTTATGAGGCCTCCTCTCGAAAGTTTGACTTTCAAGAAGTTTAAAATTGAAAGTAAACATATACTTACAAAGAGGCTTTGAGATTAATTCTATTCAATTATCCTTGTTCTTTTCCAACAATCGGCGTACTCCGCCTGGAATGATTAGTGCCCGTAATAACTTCCTTGCATAGGATTTAATTTCATCTCTTGTAACTTTAATTCGTTCATTCGAATCGAGGATATTCCCCGTTCTCAATAGAGTTACTGTGCGTTGGCCAATAAGTACGGGAAGCATACACGATGCTTTGAGGCGGAATTGTTTGTCTGGAAGCATCCGTATGTAGTCTGTTGCAGCTTCCAGATGAACATTTGTTAAGTCGAGATAAGAATCATACAACGGCCGAAAAGCCTCTAGATTTGAATCACTAGACAGATCTTCTGGAACCAACCCATGCTCTGCAAGTGCTTCGCTTGGAATGTAACATCGTCCAAGTCGAAGATCTTCAGGGATATCTCGAAGGATGTTTATCATCTGAAGGGCTTTGCCGAATTTGATTCCTTTTTCGAGAAATATTTTCTCCTTTTCAGGAGATAAAGTCATGAGATGAGCCAGAGACATTTTGCTCCAGAATGTTCCCACACATCCTGCAACTCGGTACGTATAATCATCCAACTCTTCATCTGAAGTAAGTGACGAAATTACACCTCCTTCTTTTTCACTTCCAAAACGTTGTAGATCAAGCAGTTGACCTCCTACAATGATTTCCAAGCATTCGAGAATGCGGTGGCAATCTTCCTCAGAATACTCTTCCAATCCTTTGATCACATCTGCTGCATTCAAAAGAAGTTCAGCTTCATGTGGATTTGTTTGTATTTCTGCAAGATTGGAGAAATCTGGTAATGTTGTGGAACGACCTTGGGCTGCGTCGTTATACCCGCTTAGTAAATCGATCAAAACTTCGGTCTCTCCATGCTTTGAATCTGCGATGGTATCTGCGAGTCGAGCCAATAAGTACAACAAACCAATCTGCCCTCGTATCTTTTTTGGCAGGTATTTCAAGGTTGGATAAAACGAACGTGATGTTGTTTCAAGGAGTTTGTCGATTTTAGCATTGATGAGTACTGCCATTGATGCCCCTCCTGCTTCAAGCCAACCTACTCTTCCGCATGAAGATTGGTGTTATCACTTACAATTATCCGTGGCAATAATACAGAAGACTTTAGATTGAAGGTGCGGTACGTCTGCATAGGTGAGGAGATGGACTGTGGTTCTTGTGGAGCAATGATTCCTGATGACAGTATCTTCTGTCCAGAATGTGGGTCACGCCAAGAAATGTCCAGAGCAGGCAGTTTTTCAGCCATTGGGTCTACCAGTCTTGGTGGAGGTGAAGTAACTGGTGGCCGTGGATTCGGTGTAGTCTCTGGAGAGGCTGTTCGACAGCAAAGAGAGACACAACAACAAGGAATGCCACAAGGCATTCCAGCTGACGTCCTCCAACAAATAGCCTCAGGAATTCATCAACAATCAAATCTCCCCCCAGGCAGCCAAATTCCTCCACAGCAGCCATCTCAATTCCCAAATCAAATGAGCAATCAATTCCCCCAAGGACAACCATTTGGTCAAAATCAACCAATTCAAGTTCCTCAAAACCAACAACGAAGCGATATTCCATCAATACCAAAGGGTCCGACGTTAGGTAGCGGTGCACTCCCAACCTCAAATGTTGAACCTCAGCCTGGCGGAACTACAGTATCAAACAATCCATCAGCATCCCCTACAGATGCAATGGTAAACCGCTTGGCAGAGACTGATCGAGCGGTCAAAAATGAACGAAGAAGTCAATGGCTGAATATGAATCAATCAAGTGCAACTAATGTCCTTGCAAATCTAGGAGCTGATCTCCCTTCACATCTAAAAGACGCTCAGGGAATTACCCCTGCTGCTGAAGTTATTGCTGGAACAATGGGTCAGAGTTCATCTGATGCCCCCAATGAGGCTCTGTTGAGAAGAATGTGCGAAGTGGCATCTCGTAGAGTTGCTCGTAAGCGAGGCGTTGCTGTAGAAACACCAGAAGCCAAAACTGTCGACGGCACACTCGTCGTAAATCTGACCTATGTTGATGATGGAAGAGTGCTTGATACTCCAGAAGATCTCGAATCTGCCTTTGAACATGCTATTCAAACAGAAGTGGCTTTGAAGGGCTTTGATATGGATGTACAAATTGTGCTTTCCTGTATGAAAGATGGAAAAGTAAGTGCGATTGGAGCAAGCGCAGATTCAGAAGATGAAGAAGAAATGTTTGCTTGTGAAGTATGTGACGGGCTTGTCAAAGAATCTGATTCAAAGTGCCCACATTGTGGAGCTATTTTCGAAGAAGAGGAAGAAGAAATTCAAGAAAAACCATCCCGAGGAGGACCACCCGGACCATCTCGTGGAAGACCCTCTGGACCTGTCTCTTATACACATCTCCGAGCCCACGAGACCGTACTAGATCTCGTATGCCG
>CAXDRT010000014.1:0-24837 GCA_963991835.1 uncultured euryarchaeote | reverse complement strand
TCACTTCTCTGGCCCATCCACGGTACTATGGTGTTGATTACGAACGACTTGTCCAGCATCTCAAAGAATCGAACGTTGATGCTATCGAGGCGTTTCATCGAAGTCATTCTGACAATGAGCGTTATTCTATCTGGCAAGCTGCTACGAAGGCTGGATTAGGCGTGACCGTAGGATCAGACTTCCACACGCCTGAATGGGGTCATCGACCTGGCCATATGCCAGTTGTAGAATCTTCACTTCCTCATCTTATCTCTTCGGCAATACCCGGTCAATGACGAGGGATAGTTCGAATAAGAGAATAATTGGCAGTGCCACCAAGAAGAGCGAAAGTGGGTCTGGTGGAGAAAACATTGCACCAAGAATAAATGAAGAAAACCAGATGTGTTTTCGATACATTGTTATTGTTTTTGGATCGACCATTCCAACTCGTAATGCGAGCAATGTGACGACTGGTGCTTGGAATCCGATGGCCGATGCAATCGCTAAATTAAGAATAAAACCAACATATGCTCCCAACTTCCATTGTGTCGAAAGACCCGCCTCTTGTGCATCAGTACTCAGATATTCCAGAAGCATTGGAGTGAGTAATTCCCATGCATAGATGATTCCTAAAAGGGCTAGAGCTATACTGGATACAACATAGAGAATCATCGTTATTGATGGCTTTGGAACTTTCACATCTAATTCAGCAACTCTCGCTTTGACAACTGGGTGCTTTACACCTCTGAGTGAGGCTTCAATAATCAAGAATGTGAATGCAAGGAAAAGCCCTAAACTTGCTGAAAGTTGTATTTGTAACATAATAAATTCAACAGGTGATGTGACGATAATATAGACGTCAACAGGTAGTTGTTGTTCATCAATGATCCATTTGATGATGCTTTTAGCAATTGGGAAGCCTGCAATCAATCCTGCTAGGAAGAGACCAAATAGAGCAAAAGCCCTCTTTCGGAGGTGGATTCTAATCGAGGATAGCAGTTCTCCACCAGGGGAATCCATCAATTCCGTAACAGCGTCTTCGAGAGATGTCTTGGACGCCATGTTAAGCCCACGAGATGCCTCCCAATAAGGGAATGCTCATTCCTCTTCCCAAGCATGGGACGGTGTAGAATCGTACCAATTCCTTCCATTTTGACTCAATCGCAACAATCTGTAGATGACAAAACCAGTGATGTAAAGGGATGGCATCGACAGAGCAACCGCTTTGTTCATCGCAGTTGATGACTCATCATATTCTGAAATAATTTGTACTTCCATCACTCCATCATCACCACTATGATGGAGGAAGATAAACGTATACACATTTGGTGAAAGAAGACGTAAATCGATTTTTTCACCAGGTAAAAGTGAAGCAACACAAGCGACATTCTGTGTACAATACTCATTTGCTAAACCTTGCATCGTATTCCAATCAACGTTGAAATCCTCAAATCCAGGTTCTGCGAGGTCCACTGTGATAATGGCGTATTCAAGAATATGAGAACTGTCCATGTTATTGATCGTCGTCATAACAGACAACTCAGGCCCCATTTCATGAATGAGGTCATGAACCGTGTCTCCCGATGCAAGCCTGAATGATGCTTGATCATCGTTTGTAGAGTCCTGATAATTGATAGCTCCCATTATTGCTGCCATCATGATAAGGAAAATTGTACCTTCAACGAAGATGTGCTTTCGTACCTTCTCTTTGGAGATTCCCTTGAGCATAGGGCCGAAATCATTTCTCAAGCGAGGCTGTAAATGGTGGATGAACAGGGCTCCTATGCCACCTACGAGAATACCCAAAGGTATGTCGGCAACCCAGTGTATTCCTAGATAGAGGATTGAGAAAATGAATACGATTGTATTGATGAGAATGAACATATGGTAGCGATAATGTCTCCAATCTTTCATCTCAATTCCTTTCTGTTTGACATGAAGATAATTGAGCATCAATATACCAAATGGAATTGCAACGTGAAGGGATGGAACTGCATTGTCAAGCGGGTCGTGGGTGGCATAGAATGTGGAATACATTCCATCATGATACAACAATGCATCCATGCCAGGAATCCAAGATGAGGTGACTTCTACATTGAAAAAGAGATAATACGGTACTGCAAGTGCATAGATGAGAAGATAATTCATCGTGACTTTATCGGTCATGTCTCGATCACTTGTATATGCATAATACACAGTTGTTACGTAGATTAGGAAGAGGTAAACAAAGAGGTAGTGGAAGTTTAGAAACGCTGTAAGGGCATCATTCTCAAACGTGGTTTGGATCCATAAGACAAAATTTCCTTCAAGTGCGTGAACAGAATCAGTCCAGTGTCCAACAGTTGATTTTATTGGTTCATTTAATCGATCAGTAAGGCCTTTCCAATTGATGATAACGATGTATCCCATCGCATGAATGTAATACCGTTGTTCGTGAATTGTTTGAATCCATTTACCAAATGGTAACCGTGATGATTTTTGATTCAAGGAGAAAATATAGCAGACAACTGGAGTCAAAAGCAATATCATGCTCATCATGATTGTCCATGGACTCATAGTCACCCTGCGAAGATTGCTCATATAGAGGTTTTACCAACGTTGAGCAATAATGTGGTTAATTGAACTCTCCTTGGTTAAGCGGGGATTGAAAAAGAGGAATCGTTTAGGTCGCATGAAACCGATGTATGTTCAATCTCCAGAAAATACGCTTTCAAGCCTCGTTCATGGCATGCGTCTGTTTGATGGAATTGAATTTGATATTCGTCTTACAAGCGACAATCAAGTCGTGATACATCATGATCGAACTGTGTCTGTCGACCCTCAAAGGCTCTCAGGACGTTCACCTCATGTTGAAAATTGGACTTTGGACGAACTTCAGGAATTTGGGTTCTGCTCATTTGAGGAACTTTTGGAACGTTCTGAGATTCAGAGTGCAGTCCAGGAAGAAGGTAAGGTCCTCGTTGTAGAAACAAAACGTCCTAGCCTAAAGGTCAAGCGTTCGGGCGGACTTTTTGCTCGTAAGAAACACGACTTACATATGGGGAAAACGATGCATCATGCTGAACAACTTCTTGAGCAATATGGTATTCCACTCGATTCAATTGTTCACTACGCGTTTCATTCTCGAATGGATATGGCTACGAAATATGGTAGTGTGAAAGGGCCATGGTCGTCTCTTCGACCAAATATTCGCCCCTTCGGAGGAAGAAGGACGCATCGAACATTAGCATTGCCTGAGTTTGTTTCAAATTCATTTAATCGATTGAAGAAGAGACATCTAAAAAATGGTTCACCAATGATGCCATGTGCTATTGAATACCTCGTACCACCTGCGAATCGTATTCCTCTTGGGAAAACAGTTGGTTTGCACGGGAAACAACTCGAGACATTGACGAAGCAACGACAAGGCTTCCCCGTTTATCTTTGGCCAGTTAAGCCACATCTGGAACATTCTGTACTCAATGCAGGCTTATCAGCACTCACTGATTTCAGCAATCCTGAACTTACATGGCTGCCCAGTGGACATCCTCGATGGCAACAACCAGCAACTCTTCCTCTAGATGAAAGACAACAACAATTGCTCGATGAAACTCGTGAAGAGGATCATCATTCTGTCCTCTCAGAACTCAAAAACGATGTTTGTCCATGGAATGAAGCTGATCTGTCCCGTCGTCGTGAATTACTTTCGTACTGGAAAGCCAAATGGAATTGGCAACCCTCTATTGATGAAATGATTGAGTCCTCAAAGACCAGCAAGAGCATGCCATGGGAATTTGTTCGAATGATTGGGCATCGTGGTTCTGGAAAAACACAACGACCAGTGTTGTAAACTCATTCACTTTCAAGATGCTTCAAATGGTTCTTTGCATCTCTGCGCAAAAAGGGTCCGTACAATGCAGGAAGAAGTGTAACGCTTGAGATCATTGCCAAACTGATTGCTACGATGAATACCTGTCCAAATAATCGTAACGGAAGTAATCCTGAGAAGTTTAGAATCGCAAATCCACCTGCTGTACTTAGAGCCGCTCCAAACATTGCTCTTCCAGTCGTTGCTGTAGTCTTCGACGTCCATTCTGCGATATCCTTCTCAGGATGCAACTCGGCTTCTTCTTCTAATCGAATGACATAATGAACTGCATAATCAACTCCTAATCCAAGAGCGAGTGCACCGATTGTAACTGTTTGAGAATTCAATTGATATCCTGCAAGTCCCATGATTCCATACACCCACAAAACGACCATAATCAATGGAACCCAGATGACTACTCCGCGTTGTACGCTCTGGAATAGATCCCCTGTTCGAATGATTTGAATCATAATCAATACGATCAAGATTGTACCAGCAACAATCGCTGTTGAAGTAACGGCGGAAACTGCTACATCGGCACTGATTTGAGCCAAAATTAATGCTCGTCCACTCAATTCCATTGAATACGATCCGTTTGCATCAGATGCCGATGCTTCGAGCGCATCGCTTAGACCACTCTCAAAATCTACCGTGTCCTTCCAATCCAGTGTACTCGCTTGGAAAGAAAGAATCGTTTGTTGGCCATCAGTATGGAGCAAGGAATCAGTGATATTACGTCCAGTTGAATCCTCAAGCAAATAGGTTTTGAGCATTTGATAACTGTCAGGATTCAATGACAAATTCGTCATCAATGTGTCGAGAGCAGCATTCGATGTTCGAGATGTTTCAAGCGTGTCCCATAACCCAGTGGGTACTCCAGTGACTCCTTCCGTTTCTTGTAACGTTGCTATGGCGATATTATACGCTTCAAATCCTTGTGGCGATAGTATTTCTCCTTCCAGAACAACATACAGTGGAGTGGGGCTACTTTGGAATTCTTCAGCAATCATGAGGAAATCCTGAACCACTTCCAGAGAATCATCGAATTGTCCTTGTGTATCAAACCCAACTTCGAGTGTACTCATACCATAAAGCATCGGTAGTGATAAAATTGCAGTTACGATGATGACGTAAAGTGGCTGGTTTTGTGCAATTTCTCCAATTTTGCGAGTGAGTTTTGTTTCATTCATGGCACCTGATTTCTCCAATGGAAGAGCCTTGCTTGGGAACGTTTCCATCAAAGCAGGTAGCAAAGAGATACTCAATACATAGATTGCAAACAAGCCCAAAGCGATCACAGTACCGAAGTTGACGAGGAACATTTGTGACGACAATCGGAAGGACAGGAAACCTACCATGTCTGTGAAGATTGCAATGACAAGGGCTGCAGAAGTTAATACTGCTCCAGTTCGAATAGCCTTCCTACGTACCTCGGGTTCGAAATCTCTGAGTGTTAATCTACCCTTCGGATTTTCCCTTTCAATATCTTGCATAACTTCTCTTATTCTGGTTACGACGTGGATTCCGTAATCGACTCCAATGGCAAGAAGTAGAATTGGAATGCTGTTCATTGCTGCGTTAAACGTGAGTTTGAAGACGCCTGCAGCACCGTATGTTGCCAGAATTGCCAGAACAGTCAACCCTATGACGTATCCAGTATCACGTACCGATCTGAACTTTAGGTATAGGATGACAGTCAAGAACACAAGTGCAAGGGACGTGAGTATGCCAATTTCCTTTCCAATGTTTGCACTTTGCTGATATTGGAATGCTGAGAAGGTAAAAACACGCAAATCATCGTCGCCAGTTGACGCCTTGATGTCTTCAAGGCTGTCCTTTGACCATTCTGTTACGAGTTCTTGAACATCACCAATAATTTCCGCATCCTCGTAATTAGTAGCATCAGTTGAGATTACCAAACTGATGAGGATTGGGCCATCACTTGACCATGGGTCGTTCTTGTCTTCTGCAGGCATTGTGCTGATGATGTTCCCTCTGTGGTCGATGTTTTGGAGGCCAATGTAGGTTCCAATTGTTCCTTGGAGGGGGCCAGTAATTGCAGCAAGAGGTCCTATTTCGCTTGAGTTTGTACGAGTCGAAATCAATCCCTGAATTTGGCCTTGAAGCGCACCAAGTTCTTCAGAAATCGACATGTTGTCGTCCATTCGTTGCAACCATGAATTGACTTCACCAGGTTGCCAATCGATGAGTTCTTGTGCCGTAGGACCTCTTGGGGATGGAATCATTGCGATAGCAGTCGATAGATCCTCAAGCGCTGCAGTAAAGTTGTCTTCATCAGCAAGAGTGACATTAGCGAGTTGAGCACTCAGGCTATCTCGCCATTCCTGAGTCGTTACGGGATCTTGTGTGTTGATCCAAAAGAGAGCAGATCCAGCTGGGCCACTCGTGGCTTTTCCGCCAAATAGAGGTTCATGGTATGGAAGGAATGTTTCATCTGTTGTCAAATTTGCTTCGATTAAAGCGAATTGCTTCCATGCTGTTGCCGTTTTCATATCATCCTGTTCTATTTCATCGATCACTCGAATGAAGTCAAGTGATGCTTGATAACGGTCTTCAATCTCATAGAGCAGTTCAGTCGTATCATTCTGAGGGTAAAAGGCATCTTCACTGTTATCGAAATTGATGAATTGGGCCATTGATGCCAAGGCCATTGTAAGAACGAGAATAACCGCAATTGTGGTTTTTGGACGAGTAACAGATACCTCTGTGAGTGCGTTAAATGGATTCTCCATAACATACATCCCTCAGAATGATGTATAAATGACTGTTCCATATTTGAAACAAAACAATATGCGATTTTGAACACTTGTTGATAAGGAGAGTCGGTAATGGGTATACATGTCCGAGAAAGGAAGCCGCTGGAAAAAAGTCTGCAAAAGTTCGAAATTAAAATTGAATAAAGTCAAAGGCAAGGCCATTGGTGCAAAAATGGTGGCAGTAATGCGCACCGAAGAAGGCATATTCGGTACAAATGCGCTATGCAGACACATGGCATGGCCATTACACTGGGGCGGTAAAATCAAAGATGGTTGTTTACGATGCCCGCTTCACCAAAGTTCATACCACCCTGAAGATGGTTCAGTAAACGAATGGTCACCTGCTCCATACTTCCCATTGTATGGTAAACTTCTGGGTAAAATCAGAAAACCATCTTCTTTGAAGACGTATGATGTTCGAGAGAATGATGGCTATGTCGAGATCGACATGAATTCCTAATCATTCAATATGACGTAGAGATTGTTCACTTGCAATGTACTTGGGCCGATAAATAGGAACACCCTTTCCATTACGCATCACCACGCGTTCGTCGAAGATTTGAGCACCAATACCGATGACTCTTGCCCAACCAAAGAATGTTGTATAGTAACTTGGATTGGTTAATCCAACATGGTGGAGTAATGCGCCAGATGCAATGTCGACGTTTGCGTTAGGATTGGAGATTTTAGGGTTCTCAGCTAATACTCTGGGCGCAACTTCTCGGAGTGTTCTGATAATCTTGAAGTTTTCATCATCAGGACATAATTTCTCCCCTAGGGCAAATTGTACGGTCGCTCTTGGGTCTTCTGAACGTAGAACTGCGTGGCCGAAACCAAAGACTGGACGGCCTTCCTCAAGTTCTTTTCGAACAAAGTGTTCGACCTCTTCAGGAACAGATGTTCCAACACGAAGTACAAATTCAAGACAGGATTGGTTGGCTCGACCATGGAGGGGGCCACTGAGAGCATTCATGGAACTCGCAATGGATGAATAGAGCGTTGCGTGACCACTTGCTACGGCTTTACCCACAAATGTTGAAAGATTGCCGCCACCGTGATCCATGTGGAGAACAAGATACACTGAAATGATCTTTGCAAGTTTTTCTTGATCAACGTCCTCAAGTTGTAATGTGTTTGTAAATCGCTCAACCATACTAAGCGATGTATCATCATCTGGAATATTGTCAACCCTTCCTTCTCTGTAACGGAACATAAGTCCCATCAAACGAGGCATACGCGCCAATAAATTGAGCGCATCTTCCTTCCAATCATTCTTGCAATCCATCATTCCGAGTGAATGGATTCCAATCGACAACCAATCCATTGGATGGCCATCTCTTGGAAGTGTGGAAAAAATCGGTGTTAAATCACCAGGCATTTCAGCACGTTGTGCGAGATCCTTCTTGAATGCAGCAGATTGTTCTTCAGTAGGAAGTTCCTTGTTGTTCAAGAGATATACAACTACTTCTGGCTCCATTTCTGCTAGTTCGGCGATAGGATATCCGCAATAGTGAACCCCTTCGCCAGGGGTTACGTATGAAGTGCGACATGTACCTACTGGAATACCACGCATGCCGATATCAAGGTGCTTTTCAGTCAACTCAAGAAGATGCTTTGCCTCATCAGTCACTGTCTCACCGTATCATCCGAATCATGTCATCCGTATAAAGGAAATTACTGAAAAACAACTATTCGGTGTTGGTAATTACACCGAATGGCACTTATGTCCAAGTTCGAAACCCACGAGTCGATTGTCGATCGGCATGAACGTGAAGTTTGATTTCTTCTCCAGAGATGACGATTGCATCTTCAGCTGTAAGTCCAGGACAGGACTCTTTGACTTGATTCCATGACCGTTGACTCCGCAGATTTTCTGCCCACCACGGGAATGCTTTACACTGCTGCGGGCGAGATTGATAGACATTGCATTGCTTCTGTCCATTCAAATATATACACACGCCATCAGATTGCCGTGAACGAAGCACGTAACGGCCATCAAGTGTCTTTGTACAATCACGTTTTAACCACGACTCGACATCCATTTTTGCATGTTCTGCGAGTCGTTCTGCATCTGTTGGAGCGAGATAGACGATGCCTCCTGGTTGATCACAACACCGGCCACAATCAGGCTGACATTGGAAAGAGACACCCTTTGCCCACCATGCGCCTCTCATTCCTCTTCACCAGTTAGGACTGCCTTGGGCCGAATCCGAGCCAAACGCACAATATTCTTTGCTTCTTCATCTTCAAGTTCAAACGCTTGCATTGCATCTTCGCTCACAAGACCTAATTCATGTTCGATATATCGTAATTCATCAACGATGTCGATGAGTTCGTTTGCGTCAGCATTCGAGGTTCGGTCAAGTAGAGCTTCCATTTGTGTTTCAAGATTACGAAGACGTAAGTCATCTCTAACCATTTGCTGCTCTCTTTCAGAAATGACTCGATCGATTTCAGTATCAATTCCAACCATCACATCAACAGCAGAATGGATGTCACTCTCTTCTAATTGGCCAAGTTGATGTGTTAGATGTCTATCTCTTGCATCTGTATCGAGTACACTTGGTGCTTCTGGAGTCAACTCCTTCAATGTAGTTTTGAGGTGTTGCTCAATCAAATCATTCGCTCTATGAATTTCATCAACTGTAACCATTTTAGGTTCCCAGTCATCTTCTGGTAAATCGATCACTGCCGAATGTAATTCAATGCCTCCAACTTCTTTATCGGAATAAATGACATCTGTTGCAGTTCGAACAATATCAGTTGCGAGAGTAATATTCGTACCACTTTGTTCGAAAGAGTGTTCCTCTTGTCTTGGCTTGTTGGCAAGAATTCGTAGTACATCTTCAGGTTGGTAAGCGACATCTCCTTTTTCATTAGCGTTTGCGAGTATTGCTATTGATGAATTAACACTTCTCCAGTCGTTACCTGTATGTTCCAAAAGGTGCATGATATGAGCATCTTCAAGCAGTAAGCCTTGAAGCGAACTTTCACGTTTAATGTGCAGAGCAAGACTGGCAGATGAAATTGGTAACAGTTCAACGATGGATGATTTTTTCATGACATCCCAAAGTCTTGATGACGCCCATGAATCTGGTTCAGTTAATGATGTTGCGAGGATTTGAATGCCCAAGTTTAGGCTGTGGTCGATAAGATGTCCCAATGTTGTAGATATGTCTTCATTTTCGGAAACCAGATGAAGGTCATCGATGAGAAGTAATCCCGTATTTGCCAATGCTTCGTGCCAATCCTTTGGCAGAGTACTTGCACTGATCAACTCAGTGCCTCGTATTATCCGAACCTCTTTGTCGTAATATCGTAGTACACTTTGTCCAGTAGCATGCAACAGATGGCTCTTTCCAGTTCCATTTGGCCCAATGATAAGTAAAGGATTAATCTGATTTCCAAGTCGATCAATAATGACTTCACATGCTTGAGTAGATCCTTTGTTCTCGCGATAGACTCGCCATTGTTTGAATGTGTTCTTTTCGTTGATCTGAAGCTGCAGTGGCCACATTGATTGTGTAGGTGCAAGATTGCTATGATGGAGGCGGTGATGTGGTTCGAGAGGTGCGATGTCCTCATTCAAAGAATGCGATGAATATTGTCGTTGTTCATCGATAATTGATGCCCATAATGGTTTTCCATCAACAGAGAATCCGACACGCGTTCCAAGCGGTGTCTCGGGTTCAATACGAACCCTCTCTCTCATATTTTTCAAACGTGATGCGACGATTTCAGCATTGGATTGCGATTCGTTTTCCTTCCTTAGATTGAGTTTTGGAATGTATTCTATATCCTCTCCAAAGGTCTCTTTAGAGATTGCATCTATGATTGGACGTTCTGTGATTGGTTGGGTGGCTATCAAGGACCGATTCTCCTCGAGAGTTGAGGGCTTATTGAGAAGACGGCCTAAATGAGATCGATTTTCTGATGCAGAATGTTCATTGCTGGGAAGATTTGCTTTTGCTTTCTGGAGAGCAACTTTGAGTCGGTTTGTACGTTCAATCCTCATACAATCTCCTCCTCGTTCGAATCCTCCAAATCAGGTTCATTTCTGAAGTCCTTAATGGGTTCATGTTTCTGTATTACCGAAGCATGCTCTCTTGCATGAGGTGATTTCTGTTTCTTGACTTTTGTTTCAAGATGTGTCGGAGATTGTTTCGTTACAAGTGTCTTTTGGCCTTTTATCGGTGGTAATTTGAGATGTTTTTTGGAAGCAGAACCTACCGCTGCTTTAGTCAATCGTTGTGAAGTAAGAGGTTTCTTTAGTTCGGGGAATCGTCCTTCCTTTACCCCTGTTGCTGCTTTTGCTAGATGATCAAGTCCAGATGAACGGCTTGAATTTGATGTGAAGGACCCTAGATCAACAACCTGCTTTGATGCGGCGTTCAGTTTTTCAACTCGCCTGTTACTCTGTGTTGAAAGGATCCTCTTTTTTCGACGGACGATGCGTTGGGCAGTACGTGGTTTCTTAGGTTCTGGAATCGTTTCATCTTCAATGTCTAGAATCTCGAGTTCTTCTTTAGAGAGGTCCTCATCTTCAGATTCCTCTGCTGTTGCAGTTGTTTCCTCTACTTCTACAGTCACCTCTTCGATAACTGGTAGAGGGATTTGTTCAGCCACTTGCTGAAGTGGTTCCGGCTCTTCAGTTCGAAGTCCAGCTAGACTTTCTCGAAGATGTTGTTCAATCCAAGCAAGCTCTTCTTCATCGGGTGGTTGGCAGAAAGGATGATCCAGGAGTAATTCCTCATCCAGCAGCCATGTGTTAATTTGAGAGGTTTCAATGCGCTCAAGTTCTCGATTTAATCTTGACCGTTGAATCTGTGTAAATGCTTCAAGATTTGTTGTAAGCAGTAAGATATTATCTGTATAACGGGTTTCATCCACAATCCCGCGTACCATCTCTATGCCCTGATTTTCACCATGAATGCCCGACAAATATTCGATACCTTCCAGAACAAGTGCTGCTCGTAAATTATCATGGAAAAAAGAGTTGATCTCCTTTCGAATGGATGTGAGAGAAGGCTCGAGGGTGCATTCATGTTCCTTTTCGGTTAACCACTTGCAATGCTGCAGTTCGATTTGATGGTTCACTTTGAGTCGCTCTGGTGATTGTCTGCTGATGACGAGGAGCGGACGTCCATGCTTCCCAAGAGCCATGGCAAGATTGAATGCCGCTGTTGGCTCGACAGCATTCTCCAAAAGTGCTTGACCTCTCTTGAGAACTGGTCCTGTAAGATTTTGTATTCGTGCTTGTGTTTTATGGCGAATAAATTCAGGAGTCTCAACGGTTGGTTTTGGTTCTGGTAATTTTTCATCACGATCGAGTCTTCTAGCAGGAGCGCGTACACTCGCCCACCATGCTTCATCTCGAATCTGTTCTTGCTTTGGATCAACGAGATTTGCTTCAGGATAAGCGATGGATGTAGCGAGAAACACATCTTTGGACATTTCATGTAGACTTACAGTTGCATCCAAAGCAGATGCATCTGATTCGATCTCAAGTAATGCTTCAATTCCAAACCTTGACGCATCAGCTTGGTGAAAGGCGCTTGCAAGAGTTCCATCAAAGATGAGTAGGTGTCCTGTTCTCACGCCAATTTCAGGAATATGGCGTTCAATTTGGATTGAACCATCCCGCTGAAGAGTTGCTAATTCTTGTGCGAGGTGTCGTAGCGTGTTTGCTCCTCCTTTTCGACTTTCAAGGACATCTCCTGGTTTGAAATCGAACATTTGGCTCACCCCTCAAACCCTTAGATTTGCTTTCATCTTTTGAAGTGTGTGCCCTAATTGGCCAAAACCGAAGGATTTCAACAGAGAACGTCTTGGGCCAAACATGGAGGCATCACCGCTCACTGAGACAGAAGATGCTCTTCTGAAAGAAGGGATTCAAGACTTTGATTCAACCCGATATTGGCATGCTCATGAATCGTGGGAGGATTTATGGAATTCGCTGAAGCGACGAGAAGCCCCCCGTTCTGAAATTTTAGGGATTCAGGGTTTGATTCAAACCGCAGCTCTTCTCTACAATCATCAGCGAGAAAAAAAGAGGGGTGTTTTGAACCAATGGGAGAAATTGGTCCCTAAATTAAACGTCTGGATACAACTCTGGGACATCGATATTGTTACTCATTTGAAACAAATTCAGCGGTTTGTGGATGATGTAGATCTGTGGAATGAAACCTATGAAGGAGTACACATTCCGCTACTTGAGCGAGGTGATTGAACTGGGTAAATTTACAGATGGACTTGAAGAGGGCTTCATTCGATTTTCAGAAACACCTCAGGCCTTACGAAAAGGAAGGATTATTCAGATTCAATCCGCAGGTATTATCCTTGCCATCCAACTGTGTTTTGTTCTCGTTCCTTATTGGCCAATTCGAGGTTTCTTGTTCATCTTATTTTTGCTCGCTCTAACGATGAGTTGGAGGCGATGGTCGGATTGGAGCAACACTCCGTTTGCAGTTAACCCCTCACATCCTCTGATGGAGTTGTTGAGTGATAAAGAGGCCAAGGTATCGATTCGTCTCCATGATGGCCGTTGGGAGTCAGCGGGCGAGTATAGGTATCGATTAGTAGAGGATGATTTGTTGAAAGGATTCAATCTTGTCGCACTTGACGACAATTATTCCATTTTTGGTTATTTGACAGAACAACGAACACAGAATTATTCGTTACGACGAACAATGGCTTTGCTAAATCAAGCACTTGCTCTGCGGGATGCTCACAATGGAGAGCATGATGAGATTGAAGATGCTCGGAAAAGAGAATCGATCGATTCTGGTTTGCTTCAGCGGGATTGGCCAGATGAGGATGACACGAAAGACGCCTTAGGTCCGATTGCAAAAAAACTGAAGGGTCAAGAATAAGCCTTTACCATGACACATGAAAGGGTGCATTGAAAACCTCTACTCTCTCCCAGAGAATTATGGATGTTCCTAGTAAGTGGTCTGACCACGTCTCTGAACTGAGTGCTCCTCAACAGGAATTGCTGTTCGGAACTTCGTTATCCCGTCGTTTCTCACGCTTGCCGTTATGGTTATCTCATCCTGCAAATATCGGTGCATTCTATGGACTGCTGATCAGCCTCGCTCTCATACTTCCATACTCGTTAAAATTTGGTTCATTTAATGAGGCCTTAGCGAATTGGATTTTCTTCTCGGCTCTGTTTATGGCAGCGTGTTTATTTCTCGGTTTTGCTTCATTGATATTGGTCTCATTCACCAAGCGTATGCCGATCGCTCCTCCTCGAATTATTCTCTACCCGATGCCATTTATCGGTCTGGGATTGCTCGGTCTTGATTTTGCAGACTTACTTGAAATTTCAAGTTCGATATCAATGTTCATTCTTCTTCTTCCTGGCCCTGCTTACGTTCATCTATCCTGGGCCCCCCGATGGAGGCTTTTGTGTATGCTTGACGAAGGAGCAAATCCGTTTGAAGGTGTGAAAACACTGGAAGGTGTTGAGGATAACAGCGCAGCCGAGATGGCTGGAGATGACACGGAATTACTCGAAGTCGTCGATGCTTTTGAGTCCGAATAATCAGATGATTCCAACTTTTGGACCGATCAATTCGAGCAGTCTCAATACTTCATCCAAATCATCTCTTGACAGACCTGCTGACATTTGTGTTCGGATTCTGGCTTTGTCTCGAGCGACCATTGGGAATACAATTGCTCCTGCCATAACCCCTTCTTTTTGCAAAAGATTCGTCATTTGTTTTGCAGTAGACGATTCTCCGCACATGATTGGAATAATTGGAGTCGTCGACATACCAGTATCAAAACCAAGTGATTGCAGTTCATTTCTGAAGTAATTGGTGTTCTCCCAAAGTTTAGCGTGGTGTTCTGGCTCATCCATTAAGACTTCAATTGCTGCCTTTTGAGCTGCTGCTACGCCAGGCGGTTGTGATCCAGAAAGTAGCCATGATCGTGAGTGATTCAATGCATGGGTGCGAGTCATATCGGTTCCTGCAAGGATTCCACCCTGCACGCCAAGCGCCTTTGAGAATGAACCTACTTCAAAGTCAACTTTCCCTTGAAGATTAAAGTGGTCGACAATACCTCGTCCACCATCACCTAAGACGCCTTCTCCGTGACAATCGTCCACCAGAACCATGGCCCCATATTCTTCGGCGAGTGAATTTATTTCATCCAAAGGTGCATAGTCGCCATCCATTGAAAATACACCATCTGTGATAATCAACTTTCGTTCAGCGTCATCATGGGCTGAAAGCACTGCTTCCAGTTCACCCATGTCATTGTGAGCATAGACTCCACGTCGTGCTTTTGTAAGACGTACTCCATCGATGATTGAACCATGATTTAGAGCATCACTGATGATGACATCTTGTTGCCCTTGAACCAGTGTCGGAATGAGTCCGACGTTTGCAGTATAACCTGCCGAATAGATTAGGGCAGCTTCTACGCCTTTGAATTCTGCCACTTTCTTTTCGGCCTCAAGATGCAAATCCATAGTCCCTGCAATAGCACGAACAGATCCACTTCCTGCACCGTATTTTTGTGTTGCATTAACCATTGCTGAAACAACTTTTGGATGGGTTGTAAGGTTGAGATAATTATTCGCAGATAACATAATTGTTGGTTTTCCTTCCATTGTGCACCTTGGTTGATTTGGTCCTTCAAGGGTTGGAGGTTCCCAAAGTAGGGATTTTTCATTCAACTCATCGAAGCGTTCTTTCATCCAAGTCATGTCACCAGGCATAGGCTCACCAAACACTCCTCTTCGTCTATGATTAAGGGTTTTTGTGAGCCATGGCCTCAACACGTATGATGAAAAGGGAGAGGTGATACGGGTGAACTGTGCAACTCAATGGAACTGTGAGTAGTGGCCTTGGAAGAGCTCATGTTTTCATGTCTCAGCCACATTATCAAGATCAATTCAGATCGATTCTTGGAACCACTGCTTGGCCTGGAACTCTAAACGTCAAGGTAGAGGGTGGAAATCTAATCAATTATATTGCTCTAAGGAAAAAAGCGGGCATCGATACATTGGATGCAGATGAAAGTGCGAGAGAAGATGCTTCAAGTGTTGACGTATCCTCAATCGAGTCTATTCGAGTTCGAGGATTTCTCAGAGACGGTGTCTC
Source organism: uncultured euryarchaeote (assembly GCA_963991835.1). GTDB lineage: Archaea > Thermoplasmatota > Poseidoniia > Poseidoniales > Poseidoniaceae > MGIIa-L2. The sequence goes on along the minus strand of CAXDRT010000014.1, from coordinate 9,121 downwards.
TTTTGGTGGTGCAACTGCATATCAAGCGGTAATCACTCACGAAAAGGACAAGATTCCATGTGCAATTCTTATTCCTGACTTAACACGTCACGTTGACGTTGTTGAGGTTATTTCTGGCCCCTTCCTTAGAGAACGTCTTGAGATAGAAGACGGTTCAGAAGTGAGTCTGACTTTAATCGACTGAGTTCATTCCCAGATTCCCATATCCATTCGTGCGTCTTCAGAAGCATGAATGCGAGGATCCCATCTTGGTGACCACACCAAATTGATGTGTACTGTTGACAATCCCTCTGTTTGCAGTGCGGCTCGATGTGCAGCAGCCATGATCTCTGGTGCAGCAGGACATCCTGGTGATGTAAGCGTTAAATCAATCTCTGCATGTGTTCCTTCGTCACGTTGTTCAAAGCGAACTCCATAGACTAAGCCGAGTTCAACAATCGATATGTCGAGTTCAGGATCTTCGACAGTTTGCAAAGCATTGAGCACATGTGATTCTTCTACCATTTAATTCTCCTCCAAATCAGTCATGATTTTGTCAAACATGTTTCGAAAACCATTCGAACGTGATGGTGATAATGAGTTGAGTATTCCCATATCGACTGCGAAGTCAGGGGTAATTTTCTTGGCTTCTTCAGTATCAAGATTATCCATTGCGATGGTTAGAATTCCCATAAGGCCTTGCACCAATTTGGAATCTGCTCCAGACTTCAATGAAACTTTCCCATCTCTGATCTCAAGTAGGACATGGGCTTCAGATTGGCAACCGTGAATTCGTGTTTCTTCATTCCATTGCGCAACGGGGAGTTCATTCACTTCCGAAGCAAGGTCGAAGACATATTCAAGACGCTCCATCTTGTCGTCAATCGATTGGAAATCATCAATTAGTTCAATCAATGCCTCTGGATAGGTCATGCAAACCTCTCCAGAATATCCTTTGTATACTGAATAAATTGTTCAGCTTCTTCCATTGTGTTATAGATGTAAAAAGATGCACGCACAGTTCCATTGATTCCAAGACGATGGAGCAAGGGTTGAGCACAATGATGGCCCGTTCGGACTGCAACGCCTCTTGCATCGAGAAGATGTGCAAGATCTTCACTATGCAATGAAGGATGCAAAAAGGAAACGACAGCAGAGTCGTTCTCATCATGACGACCATAAACTGTCATGTTCAACGAACGTAATTCATCTGCTACATACCGAGCAATATTGAGTAATCGATGATGTTGTTCTTCGAGGTCAAGTTGGGCAAGGTAAGCAAGTGCAGCATCCCATCCAATCGCTTCAGCGATTTTCGGAGTACCTGCTTCAAACCTATGTTCGTTGGTTTGGTAGGTCGATTTTTGTAACGTAACAGTTTCAATCATATCCCCGCCACCCATGAACGGTTTCATCTCTTGGAAGGTGTCTTCATTGACAAGAAGACAACCTATTCCAGTAGGGCCACACATTTTGTGCGCTGATAAAGCCATCATGTCTGCACCTAATTCTTTCAAATTAATTTTACAATGGGGTGCTCCTTGAGCAGCATCGATGAGTACTTTGGCACCATTTTGATGAGCGATTTCAATTATTTTTTCAATCGGATTACGTACACCAAGTACATTTGACGTGTGAACGACGCACACGAGTCCTGCTCCTTCAATGGATGCTTCGTAAGCTTCCATATCCAAGGTTAGATCATCTTTGACAGGTACATATCGTAATTCATTACCGTACACTTCCGCTAACATTTGCCATGGTACGATATCGCTGTGATGTTCCATCTCAGTGAGTACGATTGCTCGCCCCTTTAATTGAGAATGGCCCCAGGCATGTGCTGCAAGATTGATGGCTTCTGTTGTCCCACCTGTCATGATGCATCGTTCAGCATTGAACCATGATTTGAGAGTCGTCCTGCAAGCCTCATAGCCATTGGTTGCTTCTCCTGCTAATGTGTGCACTGCTCTGTGAACATTTGCATTGTGGGTGGTGTAATATTCATTCATTGCATCGATTACCACCGATGGTTTCTGGGTTGTTGCAGCATTATCAAGATAAATCAACGGGTGGCCGTTGATATTTCGCTGGAGTATTGGAAAATCATCACGTATTGCCATGAGATCACCCGAGTAATTGACATTCAAGATGAACGGTAAGTCGTGTTTGCATTGCCTCTCGTAAGGCATCAGAACGTACTTCGACAAAGGAATCCACGAGGAATCCTTCAACAAGCATTGCAGTAGCTTCTTCTTGGCTCAATCCTCTACTCATGAGGTAGTGCATCTGCGTAGGATCTACTGGTGCCGATGCAGCACCATGTGCAGCTGATACTTCATTTGCCATGACTTCCAATTCAGGTATGGCTTCTGCTCTTGCTGATGGTGAAAGCAAGAGATTTCGGAATATTTGTCCAGCATCTGTGTGCTGTGCATCATCATCAATGGTAAGTGCACCTGTTCCAACAGAGTGGCTCCGATCGTCACATGCTGCATTAACGGTGAGTTTGGAATTTGAGTGTGGCTGTTGATGATGAATTTCGACGTGATGATCGTCATGACGGGTTCCATGGCCATGAACAGCAATAAACTGCTTGTGATTTGAATTCGAACCCGAAAGGGTTGTCCGAATGTCTGATTTAATTCGCTGACCACCAAGAGATAATGTTGCCAGTTCGAAGTCTCCATCCCGTTTAACAGTCCAATTATCAGTTCGAACAAGAACTGAATCAAGTGAGAGTTCGTTGATCAATCCTACGGATAATTGTGAATTTGCAAGAATGTCACCAGTCAGCCACAAGCCAACCCATTCTGCTTCCCCAGTAAGGTGGAAGATCACACTGGATGATTGTGTTGATTCGATGTGAATATGTGCTGCAACCGCATGACCGCCAGCCCTAATATAGACATTATTTGTTTCATTTTCTAGAGTTAGAATATGTGTGCTCTCAATAACTTCATCAAGAAAAATACGAGCGATATCATTGTCATGCTCAATGCGTTTTTTTGAAACCATTTTCAGTTTCGTATCTTCACTCTCGACAATGACTTCTCCTATGGTAGGCAACTCGTCAACTTTTGTCGGGTGAACTCTTGACCAAGGAGTGTATCGCCAGAGGTGTTCTGAACGAGTTGGAAGAGATGCATCGAGGTACGATGTCATCCAATCGAACCCTCCATTTCGAGTTCTAAGAGTCGATTGAGTTCAACTGCATATTCCATTGGTAGTTCTCTTGTAAATGGTTCGAAGAATCCATTGACGATGAGTCCCATTGCCTCTTCTTCGGAATGACCTCTGCTCATGAGATAGAACAGTTGATCGCTTGATACCTTTGAAACACTTGCTTCGTGTTCAAGATCAGCAGTAGAATTCCCAATTTCCATTGTTGGATATGTATCGCTTCTGCTGTCTTCATCGAGCATAAGAGCATCGCAGACAACTTTGGAACGACATCCATTTGCCTTGGGAGTAACTTGCAACATTCCTCGGTAGGATGAGCGTCCACCTCCCTTAGAAATTGATTTGGAGAGAATGTTGGATGTCGTGTTAGGTGCAAGGTGGTGAACCTTAGCACCCGCATCTTGATGCTGTCCAGTACCAGCGTACGCAACAGAGATGATTTCAGCGTGAGCACCTTCTCCCTTGAGGAGGACAGAGGGGTACTTCATGGTCAATTTGGACCCTATGTTACCATCGACCCATTCCACAGTAGCGTTCTTGTATGCAACACCTCGCTTTGTAACCAGGTTGTACACATTAGCCGACCAGTTTTGAACGGTCGAGTATCGAATCTTTGCTCCTTCCATCGCAATTAATTCTACAACTGCAGAGTGAAGGGAATCTGTGGAATATGTAGGAGCAGTACAGCCCTCGACATAGTGTATGGACGAACCTTCGTCAGCGATGATGAGTGTTCGTTCAAACTGGCCCATGTTCTTAGCATTGATTCTAAAATAGGCTTGCACTGGCATTTCAACATGAATGCCCTTTGGTACATAGATGAAGGATCCACCAGACCAAACTGCAGTGTTCAATGCGGAAAACTTGTTATCGCTGTGAGGGACAACTGTTCCAAAGTATTTCTTCACTAATTCAGGATATTCTTTGAGACCCGAATCCATATCGAGGAAAATAACACCTTGTTCTTCTAAATCTTCTCGAATAGAATGGTACACTGCTTCGCTTTCGTACTGTGCAGTGACGCCTCCAAGCCATTTTTGCTCAGCCTCTGGTATACCTAAGCGGTCAAATGTTCGTTTGATGTCTTCTGGAACATCATCCCAGTTTTTCTCAGTCTTGTCTGAGGAGCGGAGGAAATAGGTGACATTGTCGAAGTTAATTCCTTCAAGAGAATTGCAATTTCCCCATGTTGGCATTTCTCTTTCGACAAAGTGCTTGTATGCTTTTACTCGGATATCTGTCATCCATTGAGGTTCGTCCTTAAGTTCAGAAATATCGCGGACAACTTGCTCGCTTAGTCCTTTATCGAATCTGATTGTTGCAGACTCAGGGTCATGGAATCCATAGCGATAATCGCCAACTGCTTCTTGTGCATCTTGTGTCATTGTTTCACCTCAGGCAAGGGCATCGACCCAATCGTAACCTTCATTTTCAAGTTTGAGGGCCAATTCTGGCCCTCCACTTTGAGCTATCTTCCCGTCAAGAAGAACATGAACGACATCTGGCTTGACCAAATCAAGGAGTCTTTGATAATGTGTGATGACTAAACAGCCAGTGTCCTGGGCGATGCTATTGATGCCATCTGCCACGATCCGAAGCGCATCGATATCAAGGCCAGAATCGGTTTCATCCAAAAGTGCAAGGTCTGGTTGTAGAAGGAGTAGTTGAAGAATTTCAAGCCGCTTCTTTTCTCCACCGCTGAATCCTTGATTGACGTAGCGAGATAGGAATGAACGATCCATGCTTAGTTGTTCCATTGCATTCTTGAGTTCTTTCCTGAATTCTCTGGGTGGTGGGGCTTCGCCGCGAACTGAAGCGACGGACTTACGAAGGAATGTTCCAACTTGAACGCCAGGGATTGATGCAGGGTATTGGAAGGAAAGGAACATCCCTTCTCTAGCCCGTTGGAAGACTTCCATCTCTTCGATGTTGGAGCCTTTGTAATGAATTGTGCCTTGTGTAATTTCGTAGGCGGGGTGGCCCATGACTACATTTGCTAGGGTTGATTTTCCTGAGCCGTTTCGGCCCATAATCGCATGGATTTCTCCACGGTTAATCGTTAAATTTAATCCGTTGAGAATTGGAGTACCTTCTACAGATACGTGGAGATTTTCCACTCGAAGTAGCGTGTCGCCCATCATCTCACCCACATGTGCCTACAATCACACCCTTATCAATAGATGCAATCATCCTTGGTATTACTTTGCAACACTTCAAACAGTACCTCCCATTCGACAGCACATGGAGGATGATTTGGTCCGAGCATATGCGCTTGAAGCTCAAAAGGCTATGGAAGCAGAAGCGAAACGTCGAATTGAAGAAACTTCAAACCCAGAAGAAGACGAGAGACTGCGTAATCTTTCGTTGCATGAAATGCTTGATTCTGAACACCTTGTTCCTGCATTGTGCGCACGCCTTGGAGCAGTTCGTGCTGCTCTTGATGGACATGGTGGAGGTATTGCCGTGGTGAAGACACAAGTAGAAGATTCTGGCCTTCGATTTGTTCTGGATTTGACAGGAGCATGTCTCACGTGTGGTGCTGCTCCAGGTAGGCTCGAAGGAGTACGAAACGATCTTGAAGCTGATTCTGAAATAGAATTGATTCAATTTTCCACTGCTCTTCTCGATACATTTGATGAGTTAGGACGAGAATTTATCCTTGCACATGGGAACGTCGAATTCGTCGATGTTCCATCGGCGCCTTGAAATCACACCGTTCAGCCCATCGAGCATGGCGGTATGGAACTCTGGCTCACGAGACGACCCGCAACCTTGTCGGGACGGAGATGAAGGTAAATTCGAAATTTCATCGAGAGACGGTCGCGCCCGAGTTGGGAAACTTCATACAAAACACGGAATTCTCGAAACACCTGCATTACTCCCTGTTATCAATCCCAATATACGAACAATTGAGCCACGAGAAATGTGGGACAGATACGGTATCTCTGCTTTAATTACCAACTCTTACATCATCTGGAAGCATGATGAACTCAAGCAACATGCTTTGGAAAAGGGAGTTCATGATCTGCTGGATTATCCTGGAGTTGTTATGACCGATTCAGGTACATTCCAAGCCTATGTCTACGGAGATGTTGAAGTAGGTGTCGAAGAAATTGTTGAGTTTCAAAAGTCAATAGGCGTTGACATCGCAACTATGCTGGATGTATTCAGTCGCCCTGATATGTCCGAACTTGAAGTCGAATCAGCTGTTGATGTCACTGTAGAACGAGCGCAACAATCGATTGATATTGCTGAAGGTACGATGTTAAATGGGCCGATTCAAGGAGGCACATTTCGTCATCTCCGTAAGAAATCAGCTCGTGAAATGAGCACGTTTGATTTCGCAGTTCATCCGATCGGTGGTATTGTTCCTATAATGGAAAAACATCGCTACAAAGATCTCGCAAAAATCATGTTAGCCACGCTACCAGAACTGGCCCCTGAACGACCAAGGCATATGTTCGGATGTGGCCACCCAATGCTCTTTCCGATGTTAATTGCATTAGGTGCTGATTTGTTTGACTCAGCAGCATATGCTCTTTTTGCTCGTGATAAACGCCTTCTATCTCCCTCTGGAACCATCCATTTGGATGATCTCCAAGAATGGCCTTCAATGCTTCCATGTGTGGTTGGTTACAGCCCAAAAGATGTTTTGAAAATGAAAGAAAAAGAACGCACCGCTTTCTTGGCTCGCTACAATTTAGAAGTGACTTTGGCAGAGCTAGCTCGTTGTAAGCAAGCAGTTCATGATGGGACTATTTGGCAACTTGCAGAGCAACGTAGTCATCAACATCCAGCTCTTCGGGAAGCCTTCCTATGGTTAACTACTCGACCGTTTCCATCGGGAATTTCCCTCGATGTTTTGGATGACCTGATTGTTGACGATCGTGCTGCTGCACGTGAGATTACACCAGAAGGGGGAATTTGGGAAGGGGATTGGTCGTTCGTAATCGATGCACAAGCGCCCCGTCGTAAAAAAGGAGAGCGGTGGGGTGGAGAAGATACACTTGTTCGACCTCATATTCTTGCAGCACGAAAGCAACTGCATACACGCTGGAAGCCTGAGGAAAACAACGGCGTTGATGTGTTGATTCTCCATGGCGCTCCCGGACCATGGAGGATGCGATGTGAAACACTGGTTTTGAGAATGCAATCACTGCTTCCTTCGATGGAGATTTTTGTACAAACTCCGCTTGGCTTGCTCCCCTATGGTCTTGAAGATCTCAATCCGTTTGCGCAAGTCGATGGGCCATCTTGGTTGTGGGACAGACGTCCGAACCCCATACTCATTCGGAAAGAATTGATGATGTTTAGCATTGATGCTGATCGTATCCTCACATTAGATATGTCTTTGGAAAAGGTAGTTCAGAAAGCTTCTGAACTTCTTCAATCGTTCGAGATTATCACGGAACCACTTTTTGTTGACGATTCAATACTCCCAGAGCAAAAGATGTTGTTAAGGAAAAAACAGATTCACCAGAAACTCGTGGTTTTAGCGAATTGTAATTCTGAATCTGCTCATGAAATGCTTGAGGGATGTTCCTTCATAATCGGTGGTACAGGTCGTGTGAAGAATGTATTAAATGCGTCAGATAAGCATATTCTTAGTCCGAGATTGACTGATGGAGGCCTATCTATTACTGACTTTGGTTCTGAAATTCTCTATGGGTATCGTTCATTGCCGCTGCCGACTGAGCACAATCGGTTTTCTCCTATGGCGAATCCAGGGGAAGGCTTGCCTTTGGTAATCATTCATGACGATGCGGTTGAGTATATTCTTCGAGGACGAAATGTATTCCATGGGTTCATTCATGCTTGTGATGCATGGCTTACTGCTGGACAGGCATGTTTGATTATTCGACAGAATGGTGATCTTGTCGGTCATGGTATTTCTCGATGTAATGCAAACGAAGCCCTTCGTCTGAGAAAGGGTATTGCTGTTCGAACTCGTAGTGATTTCTCAAAAACAATTGACATAGCAAACTGAGAAAGGATTGAAAGACTTCCGTCCATTCCTTGAGATGAAAGCAATGACGTCTGATTGGGTAATCGAAACAAAAGAGTTGACCAAATCCTATGGTCCTCATGTTGCCCTAGATTCTCTTAGCATAAACGTTCCACATGGAGCAACAGGACTCCTAGGCCCCAATGGAGCGGGAAAATCCACCTTTTTCAAGACGATTTTAGGATTGATTCAAGCGACATCTGGAGATGGAAAAGTCTTGGGTCATGATATCCGCACTGATGGACTCGATATCCGCTCAAAAATTGGATACATGCCTGAATATGAGGCTTTAGACAATAACATGGATGCAATTCACCAAGTGCGTTACAGTGGGGAATTACTTGGAATGAACCCGGTCGTTGCAATGGCTCGAGCGCACACAGCAATGGAATATGTTGGACTCGGAGAATTACGTTATCGTCCGATTCATACCTTTTCAACAGGGATGCGACAAGCGACAAAACTTGCATGTGCAATCATTCACGACCCTCAACTCATAATTGCGGATGAACCGTCAAATGGTCTTGATGCAGATGCACGTGATTCTATGTTGACCACGTTGTACAACATGGTGCATGCAGGAGGTCGCTCAGTACTCATGTCCAGTCACCTCATGGAAGATGTTGAGCGAGTCTGCGAGAGTATGGTCCTGCTTCACAAAGGAAAACTTGCGGCTCAAGGGCGTATTGAAGATCTGAAAGCAATCGACCGAGAAATTGAGATTCATGTGTGGGGCTCTGCAAACGAACTCGAACAAGCCATGAATAAAGACGGACTCGATGTTCGACGAGAAGGTAGAATCATGCGGATTAAGCATGAAGGCCAAAATACGACTCAACGAATTTTGAAATGCGCAGCAGAAACAGGCGCTCAAATCCGACGTATGCACGAATATGAAGCCTCATTGGAAGATTTGTTTATTGTCATCATGGAACGATTTGGTTATGGCGTGAAATC
>CAXDRT010000013.1:0-24851 GCA_963991835.1 uncultured euryarchaeote | reverse complement strand
GCCAAGATGCTCTTGACGCCTGGATTGGTCATTTTATTGAGATACGTAATGTTTGGTGTTATCAACAAGATGGACGCTTGTGGCTAAGGGGTGGCCGTCAATCGAGCCTTACGTTTCGCACGCAACCATAAAGAGGGGGAGGTCGTGGGCGAACTACAACTGAGGCACAGATATGACAGAGAGAGCAAAGAATTGCACATCATCCGGCATACCACTGACAGAAGTAGGCTCCACAGCCTTCCCATGTCCTAACTGCGGCTTTTCAATTGGACGAAGCCCAAGATCTCGAGACCAAGGTGTCTCTTACAAGTGTTCAGAATGTGACTTCGTTGGACCCTGAGGTGAAAACATGGGCATGGTAGCAATGACGTACAAGGTAAACCCTGATGCTGAAATGGAAGATGTTGACACATCGATGATCGCCACTACTGTTGAAGGACTCGGAGACGATACTTACAATGTTCAACTCGTCGAAATCAAGCCTCTTGCTTTCGGACTTAAATTCGTACAAGTTCACGTCGTCATGAACGATGGTGAAGGACTTGCTGACGCTTTCGAAGAAAAGATGGCGAGCATTTCTGGTGTTGGCGAAATCGAAGTTATTTCAATGGGACTTCTCTGAATCAAAGTTGATTCAAAGGTCCTCTCATATACTCTCTGAGTAGAATCGTAGCATACGATCCGCTTGGCAGAGTGAATCTAAATTTCAAACAGGCTCCGTCAGGATGCCATCGACTATCGTCATCTGGGCCTTTATTCCAACGCTCCCCAAGAGTTTCTTCTGCAGCCTTTGGTGTTACTTCGACTGAGAAATCCTCAAACGATGTCGTTAGGGAACGGCGAGTTCCAGAAGTTGTCAATCTAGGAATGGCTTCAACCATCCACGTGGTATCTGCAAGATCCATCTCTTCGAGAATGGATTGTTCGATCTCGCCCGGTTTTCCTTCACAAGTACGTATGTCGCGTCCAGGAAGTGGACCAGTCACAGTGAGTCGACCGAGGTCACAGTTTCTTCCAATACGAGGTGCAGTTCGTTCTTCAACCGTAACACAACTACTTACCGCTAGCTGTCCCTTTTCATCGAGTCTTCCAACCAAGTCTCCAGTTACTGGAGTTGTAAGGCTTAATCCATTTTCAAGACGCTTCTTCAGTGATCGATTGAACACAACAGATTGGAGTGCATGGACTGTCATGAGTTGAAGATTGTTTGGAAGTTTCCTGAAGGCACCGATGAAGTCTTCAGGATTCTTGAGTAAATGTTCGACCATTCGTCGCTCAAACCCAAGCCAGTCTGGAGCAAGAGCAAGGCCTTCTTCAGTAATGCCATGCTCTCTGATGTGAGCTCTGAATGCAGCAACAGTATCTTTCTCATCTGCGCCCTCTTTGGCAATATAGGTGAGAGCAGCATCCTCCCATCGTTCTTGAACAACTCGTGCTCCTACTGCAGCAGTTACTGCTCTACCACTGCCAAATCGTTGTGGTCCAATCCAATTAGGAGCTCTTCCTTCACCAAGCATTTGAACCATATTGGCTTTGATGGTATCAACTTCAGCCATTGCTTCATTTTCTGTCATCGGTGAACCGTCAGGGTGGGCACAGCCTCGTACAACGATTGTGAAACGATTGCCTCGGTGATTACCAAATCCTATTTTCTGGTGCGTCCTTCCGAGAACTTCGATGATCACATCATTGATTTCTACTTCTGCAACCTTAAATTGTGGAGCATCAATGACGAAGAGTTGAGATGTAACTGCTCGCTTATCCTTTGTTCCAGCAAAAAAGATACGATTTCTCGAAATTCCGAGTTTCTTCGATAAATTATTGCAAAACCTGTTTGTTTCCCAATTGGTCAATGTTACCTTTGCTACTGTAAATCGACCTTTTGGATTCAATGTAATCTTTGTTGCAATTTCATCGACACGGAAGTCGGCGACCCTTGATTTCAGAACACCGCCGATGCCGATATCCTTTGTAGCATAGCCGACTAATCCGATGGCTTCAGCCAATGTATCAGTTGGCTGCAAAGAGTACACCTCAGAGTGCGAGGCTATCAAATTCAGCGGAAAGGCTTCCTACAATTTCATCAAGAATTGCTTGAGGTTTTGCCTTTCCAGTGGTGCGAATATAGAATTCTGGAGGGTCGAGTTCAGGGTGACCTGGGAAGTAGTTGGCATACTCCACAGACTTGTGATTGTTCAAACGATCACGGAGCATTTGCAAAGCGGTATGGGATTCGCCTGTAATGCGGAGTCGGAGTTCATTTTTGTCGTGAATGAGAACCTTAACTGGCATGCTATCGACCAACCGACCTAAACAGGTGTTTTGAACCTTCCCGTTGGAAGGATATGTAAAATTGACCTTGAATACTGTTCTTGGAACCCTGTTGCTTAAACACCGAAACAGTTTCGCAAGGAATCATGGACACCTCTTCCTATGAGGACCAATTGGCTAACTTCTCTGATTTGTTCAAGAAATCAGCACTGCCAATTCTCATCGTCTCTGCGCTCATTACTGTTGGACTGGGGATGCATTTGATCACCTCACCCCCTGAATTTAGAACTGATCTTAACGACTTTGCTCCGAGTTCAGATTCCAAAGATGCTCATGATAGAATTCATGAATACTTTCCAGATGAATCAAGACCTCTTTTCATCCATGTTACAAGGAGTAACGATGGAAATGTTCTGAGTATTGACTCACTAAAGGACATGCAATCAGATTTGGAAACACTTCAAGCAGATGAGCGTGTTAATCTTGTTGCAGTTGATTCATGGACGACTTCACCTGGAATGATTCAAATTGCTCTTGACGAACAGTCTCCGAATACAACACTTTCTGATTACGAGAACTGGGCTCAGTTGGTTGATGCCGTCGTTGATGATGATACCAGATGTGAAGATCTCAATCCTGATGATGCTTTGCTTAGTACAGTGAACTTTGTTGGTTCGGCTTTGGTGAATAAGAATCTCGATATTTCAGCTACATGCAACTATCTCTCAAGTGGTGAAGGTGATGCCGTTCCAACAGCAGCATCCACTGCGTGGGTGCTTGAAATTGATCCAGAGATGGCAGAAGATGATCGTCGAGAAGTACAAAATAATCTTCGAACAGTTCTTTCTGAAATCAGTTCCACATCCAACATGACCTATTCTTGCGCATCCTTGGATTTGATGTCCTATGATATCGATAAAGGCACGTTTGATAATCTCGCATTGCTCATTATCTTTGCAACCCTCGTGGTTGTTTTGCTTCTCTTCGTTGCATTTAGAAGCATTAAAGGCGTTCTTTTCCCGTTCCTTAGTCTCAACGTAGCTCTTGTTTGGACCTATGGTACTATGAATCTCTTTGGAATGAATTTCACCGCTCTAGAGGTCGCTGTTGCCCCATTGGTTCTTGGCCTTGGAATTGACTATGCAATCCATTTGCAACGTGCTCTCTCAGATATCAGAGAAAAGGTGGAAGATACAGCAGAAGCGTGGATGAGGGCATGTGGGAAACTCAGTGTTCCATTGACACTTGCAGTTGTAACAACTGTTGCAGCCTTCCTTGCTAACATCATCTCGCCTCTCCCTCCTCTCGCCACCTTTGGTATCGCATTGGCGTTTGGTGTCATTTGTGCTTTCCTTTCCTCAACACTGCTCATTGGAGCTCTTCACGTGGTATTTGACAATGGTAAGCAATCAAAATCGATGTCGCCTCTTCGTTTGACGAATCTAACAAAGCCGCTGCTCCAACTTCACAAAAAGCAACAAGTCGCTGTGCTTCTAGTTGCAATTGCAATCTCTGGGGCATCAGTGGTTGGAGCAATGCAACTTGAAACCGACTTCGACCTTTCAGACTTCGTCAATGAAGAAATGGAAATTATGTCCGTTCGTAATGACATCAATGAGAACTACGATAGTGCTGGATGGAAATATGTCTATGTGCTTATGGAGCCAGTTGATGGTGGTGTTATTCCCGATGATGGAATTTTACTCGATCAATTACGAAATCTCCATTCGAAATTAGAATCAAATCACGATGTTGTGGGTACAGATGATCGGTACCCTTCACCTTCCTATGAGGGTCCATATATTGTACTTCGAGACGCAATTCTGCGAGACGAATCCTTTGGTAACTCTACGCTTGAAATCTTTGCAGGAGATGTTTACGAAAAGGCTGGAAAGGAAGTAGACTTGGGCTCCTTGTTCAGCGAGTTACAATTGAACTACACCATTGCAGATCCTGTATCTGGGAAAACGTGGAGTGATCGAGTGAATGCTACAGTTAATCTTGATGGTACAAACATCGCTCATCTACGCAATGAAGTTCGAGTTGAAGCTACAACCTCCGACGAATCAAAGCGAGTTGTTTCAGAATTTGAATCGATGTTCGGTTCCACTTCTGATGAAGGTCAACTGCGAGAATCGCTCAAAGATCATGCAGTCATACACGTGACTGGCGATCTCGTCATACTTCAGCAAGTTTTGGAAGGATTATCCTCATCACAAGTCAAATCGACTGCCATTTCATTGGTCGTTTCTTTTGTTGTCTTGCTTCTCCTTACTCGTAGAGTCCTGCCTGCACTCATCGTTCTCTTGCCGGTTGGTATGGCTTCTCTGTGGGTTGTTGGATCAATGGCAGTTCTTGGTTTGAAATGGAACGTTCTAACTGTTCTTGTTACGGCCTTAACTCTTGGAATTGGTATCGATTACACGATACACATGTGGCGTCGTATTGAGTGGGAACTCAAACGCCAGGATGATCACTGGGCTGCTCTAAAGACGTCTTTAGAAACAACAGGAGTGGCATTGATGCTCTCTGCTTTAACGACTGCAGCAGGATTCATTGTTCTGCTTCTATCTCCGATGCCTGTCATCCAAGACTTTGGATTAATCACCGCTGTGACAGTCTTCTTCTCGTTGGTTCTTGCATTGGTTCTTCTGCCTGTTCTCCTTGAACTTGCAGCACGTTCACAAGAAGCTGCGGAAGAATCCAATTCGTGATTACGATAGTGCTTCAATTACACTGTTCATTTCCAAACCTTGCTCTCGAGCAACCAGTGCAAGAGCCATCCAAGCAGTAACATGTTGCAATGCCCGTTGCTTCCTTGCAGCTCGACGCTGAACTTCCTCGGAAGAAAGTCCAGAAGAGCGTGCAATGAATTTCAATAATCGCTTTGTTGTTCTTGCACGTGGGTCATCATCTGCTGTCTGCAAATTAGGAATGGATTTCTTTTGTTCGACTTTTGGAACATCGACTGGCTTTTGATCAAGGATTTCTGAACCTTCAGATTCTCCACTGTAAGCAATCGGTTTGTAGAGTCTCTCTGGCCTTGGATGCCATCCAAGTGGCGTCACTGAATCCTGAAAACTATCAGCTGGAGAGAGGCTTTCCTCATTCCCTGTTAACCATCCTGCACGAATCAGGGCTTGTACTGCTTCCGTTGCTTGGTCTGGTGTAAGCCATCCCATGTCGAAGGAAAGCATCCGTTCTAAATCGAGAGCATCGAGCGTCTCATGTCCGCGAAAACATAGGGCGAGAACCCGTTTGATATCTTCGTTTTCAGAACTCATTCAGTCCACCATCACTCGACTTTTTCGAACTGACCATCTTCCAAGAGTTTCCATCGTCCACATTTCTCTCCAACGTAGAATGTTCCCTCTCCAGTGTAGTCGTATTCTCCACCACTTGGTAAGTCATTCCAAGTAGCCACTCTTTCTGGTACCTGTTCTTCTGTTGGAGAGATGCTATCAAGAGCAGCAAAGGAAGCTGCGGCTTGTTCAGCAGGTGTTTGAGTCGAAATTTCTGGAACATTCTTCTTTGCAGGTGGTGGTCCTTTCTTTGTTGTCGATGTGCTTGTTGGAGACGTTGCAACATTTGATGGTCCCTTGTTCTTTTCTGGAATGAGTTCTAACTCCTCTTTGATTTCTTCCCGAAGAGGAGGCTTTCTCTTTTGATTGAGAAGGAAGCCCAGGCCTAGGATTATTCCGACGATGCCAAAACCTGCTCCCGCTATGACCAAGGTTGAAAATCCTGCTTCGCTCGATGAATAACTCTTATTCCAAATATTATTATCTTCATTCAACTCAGCGATTGAATCACTCGAGTCGATCATGACTTCAAGATTCCAACTCGACGCTGGTATTGTGAATTTCGCACGCATATTTGTTGATTCAGATGTATCTAGACCATCGTATTGTTTCAGAGCCACAAGTTCGATTGTATCTCCCTTGATCATGAAGACGCTCACATTGAATGGCTCAGTTATTCTCTCTCCAGAATTGAACAATTGGACCGTAGCAGTTGCCTCTTCACCCTCAATAAAGTCATCATCAAAGGATACTTTAGTTACTTGTAAATCAGGTCCTTCTGAGGTAAGTTGGAGAGATATCCAAGGCGTTTCCTCAGAATTTGAACCTTGTCCAATCAAATTCCATCCTGCGTCATCAGAACCTGTTGCCCAACAATTCAATGTTGCTTGGGAGCCAAGTTCAGAAGGTTGTCCAGACTCCGAGAAATTAAACCTAAAGGAAAACAATGTTCGTCCATCAAAGACACTTATTGGTTCACGATTCATAATCACAGGGTCCCAATTTATTGTCGTGGAACGGATCTGGCATGTCACTGATAAATTACCTGACCAGAGTTGTGGTTCCTCAATATTTGCACCAATTTCAACATTGTTCAGATGGTATCTTGAAACAGGGTTCAATGTTGTGTCAAGCAACAGTGGTGCGTCAGCATCAATGATGATATCAGGTAACTCGACTGTTAGGAATTTATCGATTTCAATTGGATCCCAAAACTCAAGGTTGGCATCATAGATGCTTCCACTCGATTCAGGAACTTGGAAGGTTGTTGTAAATACTCCATTCTCGACCTGAACTGATTGCCCACCAGTCCATGTGGATACTTGGAACATACCATCCCAAAGCAAGGCGATGGTTCCGTTGTATGGATCATTGGTATTCGAATGGAAAACAGTTCCTTGAATTTGGATCAAATCATTAGCAACAAGAATGGAATCAGATGTTATTTCCTGTGTCGTAGCCACTCCAGTGACATCTTTTATAGAATTTATTTCGATGTCTATGTTACGATCAAAGGTCCATGCAGAGTTCTCATTATGGAACATAAATCCATCAGTATCATAGGTTCGAATTTCGATTTGGCCTACATTCACTCCATTGGTTGTAAGATCCCACATGACTTCAAAATCAAATTGAATATGGAGTTCATCTCCAATGATTGTTCCAATGCATGAATCTGTGATGGTAAGCCTTGGATCAATCGAAGAACAGCCTTCGTTTATTCTGAAGAGAATTCCAAGATCATCATCTCCACCAAGGGTCAGGCGAACCGTGTTCAAATCGCTTAACCCATTGCCATCTTGGACAATAACATCCCAGCCTGCATGTTTGGTTGGTTCGAGAAGTTGTGGAATTCCACTTTCTGTAGGATATCGCTCCTCAACAGATACAATCTCTGCCTTCGTTGGTAAACGACTCGTCCAATACAAATGACCTTGACCGTTTCCATCTGTTTGAATAAATCGTCCATCTTTGTCAACACCTTCTAGATGGACTTGAATGGCATCAGTCTCCTGGTTTCCAGTTTCATTGATGTTGAAGGTGATCTGCCAAGCTGTTCCTATATTGATGACCGTATTTGGAACGTTGATTCGTTCGCTTGGTTCCGAAATTCCATTGGAATTCAAATCATGTACACCTTTGAGCCATACCCATGTCTCGATTGTATTCTCATTGAATCCTGCGATGTCGTACACGTCGATTTGAACGGTACGGTTCTGATCGATGTTGAGGTATGAACCAGATAGCGGTGATGTTGTTGCAAGAATCGGAGCAAATGAATCCAAAGTGAAGGCAGTGACTTGAGATTCTGTTTGCAATGTTATTGCATCAATTGTTTGTGCATCAATGGTTATGTAAGCAGTCCCTGATATGTTAGAGGGAAGGGTTGTTACGAAGTCAGTTTGTTGATTGGAATTAAGATTAACATAGGATGTAGAGGTATTGTACCAAGCAATTGGTTGATTGACATCGCCAGGCGTTTCTCCAGCAATGTCGATATTCACTCGTACCTTGATGTTGTTTGATAGAGGACGCAAGCCACTCGTAGTGTAGCCATGATCGACAGAGACAGTAAGCGTTGAACCACCGATGATAACTTCGTTTGTTTCAATGGTGGAGTTTCCTTGAGTGGAAAAATTAGAGGCAATTTCATCGATGTAAACCGAAACTGTACGGTCGATTTCAACAGGAGTTGGATGAGTGTATGTTGATGTAGCGATACCTTCAGTCGAAGTTCGAATCAATACATTATCGGAATCCATATCGTTGAATGAAAAACTCCAATCAACGTCTCGAATACCGTTAAGATTCTCTCCGACGACGACATTGTTTGTATTTATGAGGCCATCAACATCGGTAATTTGTGCAGTTCCTTGAGGAGAAATACGAACAGTTGTCCATGTTGCAGTAGGATCAAAGAAACCGTCTGATGTTGCTTTTATCATTGCAAACTCATAGACAGGTGATGTCGACATCGAAGCCTCCATTGCTGAATGATGTGTTATGAACGAGATTTGTGGTGCATTTGGTTGGATTGCAACTGGGTTGCTTAGGGAAAATGCTGCTTCTTCTGCTTCCCATTTCACAGAATCCAAATCTGGTATAACCCAATCCTGTACTTCTTCCGTAAACATCTGTATTCTGTATTCCATGAGCCCGTTGTCACTGGCAGCGATGGATGAAAGAGAATGGTTGCCAATTCCAAGCAATGCAATATTTGCTGGATTTACAGTATCGACTGGAGCCCAGGTTTCACTGGCCAATCCCGATTCAGAATTTGAGATTCGATATTGAATTCCAAGTGAAGTTCCTGTTGGTTCCGTACCTGCTAAACTCATCCACATCAATGAAGCTGAACCATGTTCGGTTGTTGAAAGAATGTTGATAGGAGAGGAAATCCAACCTGAATGATTATCGATTCTTGGGGCGATTTCGCTTTCATCCAAGTAGACAATTCCCCACGTGGAAAAGTACGGTGTGCCTGAGATGTCACCTCCAGCAAACACAGTTAATCCATCCACATCAATCGCTGCTAAGTCAAATACGCCAATCGATAAATCATCATGAAGACGCCATTGATTGGATTCAGGGAGATATCCCCATGTCTGTTTTGATTTTGCATTCTTATCATGTCCACCAATCAACACAATCTCATCATTATGGACAGATGCGGCCATTCCAAACATGTGGAAGGACATGTTGGGTAGATTAGTCCAAGTATCGGTTGAAGGGTCATACACTTCGGATGTATTGTGTACAGGCTGACCTGACCACGAATAGGCTCCTTCCAAACCTCCAAATGCGTACAACTTACCATGGTATTCAACCAATGGGAAAGCAAATCGTTTGTAGGACATATTCGCTAATTCAGTCCATGTACCCGCTACTGTGTCGTATTCGAGCAATCGATCTGTAACGTCATTTGCAGAGGCGTTTTGTACACCGCCTGCAATGTATATTTTCGTCCCGATACTCGTCATTCCAAAGTTTCCAACTTCTTTCGTTGCAGGCATTGCAGGTGGCGTTGTCGTCCATGTATCTGTAGAGATGTCATAGACTTGGATTTGTCCTGTTGACTTTTGTGCAGGGCTGGAGCCAGGATACCAATCACCGATTGAGTAGATTTTGTCATCGATCTGAACACACTCATGGTATTGCTGACTGTTTGGCATATTCGATGAAGAGAGTGACCATGTTTCTGTTGACATGTTAAAAATTTCAATTAAATTGGTTGCTGCCTCATCGTTCTGTTGTTGAGGATCTGGATCCGTTTTTCCACCCATGAGATAGACGAGATCATTGGTATCATCATGTGCCATGCAACCATGTGCTCTTGTAATCAGAAGTCCGCCTCCAGTTGTTGCAGACCAAGTAATTTCAGGCCGTACAAGTTCAAGTTCAGAGATACTTGCGTTACGTGCTACTTTATTGAGAAGAAAACCAGGATCTGTGAAACTTGTTTCTTCGCCAATTGAATGGTCGATTTCTGAGTGTTCAACTCCAAAGAGAGATGGATTTGGTTGAATCGTACCAAGGAGAATCAATCCAGTTATGACGAAATGTAGTGCAATCGTACCTTTCCTCATACCACCTCTGTGTTTCATCACATTCTTGAGGATTGCCAATGTTTGGACAGACCTGTGTATTGTGAAAGTTCATATCTCCTGAGCATCTGCAACTCTCGATTGGTGTATGGCAAAAGACTACATTGCACGCGACCCTCGAACTGGGCTTCCTATTGCTACTGGGCGTAAGCAACGTAAGAAAGACACCAAAAAACAGGTCACTGGTCCTTGGCAAGAATGTTCAAGGAAGGATATTCTCGCTCTTGCGAACGGAGAAATTCCGCCACTTCAGGTTGATTGGGGCGGCCGTCGATACGTTCTGCCTCGTGAAGATGGCATTCGAGGTCTTGGACGATTGAAAGGTGTCTGGGCTGATAGGGCGCATACCTGTCTACTCAAGGCATTGGAATCTGATGAGGCAACTATTCGTATAGCAGCACTTGAAGTTCTTCCAGTGGTTGCAGAACAACGTTCTGATGAACTGTTCGATTGGCTTTCAGTTCTTCTTGATGATGATGAAGCATCGGTTCGAAAAGCAGCAAGTCAATGCCTCGAAGATTCCGCACCTACATTCCCATCTGGAATTGATAGTTCATTAGCACAGGAACTTCGTTCACCAATCAATGCTCGAAGTGAACCTGCATGGCGTGGTTTGAAAGGACTTACAGAAACATGGCCTGAAGTTGCTTGTGATCATATCGATGAACTGTTACTTGTAACCGACGTTGGCCTTAGAAGGAAAGCCTCCAAGTTGTTGCGAAATATTGTTCAAAGAGCAGGAGCTATGGGTTGGGATTTGATTTCCTGGGCTCTTAATGATGAAGATCCTGATGTGCGTAGAAATGCTTCTGGTACCCTTGCATCCTTGTCGAAGAAAGAACCTCGTATTGCCATTATGCTTACAGAGCGAGCCATTGTTGACGCTGATGCAAAAGTCCGTAATAATGCGTTGAGAGCAATCCGTTCCATGGACACCGATGATTCACGTGCTCGAACACTGATTATGAACGGAACTCGTCATACCAATGTCGAAGTACGACGATCTTGTATTGAGATGCTACCAATGCTCTTGGTCGAGGATAAGTTGCGTCTTATTGCCACCGAGTTACTTCAAACTGAAACCGATGCAGAACTTAAGAAAATGCTTAACGAATACACATTCGACGCATCGATTGAAGGAACAGAGGCGCAGAAGAACACTTTCCTTGCTCCTGCTTTGCCTGTACCTGCTTTGGAACGAGAGGTTGCTCAGGCCCAAGGACAGGCCGTTGGCTTGGAATCTGCACCTCTCGATATCCCTCCATTGCTGGAATCAAAGGATGAATCGCCTCAAGACCCATAACGACATGGTTATGAGGGGGTGTTGAGTCGGTTGGCCATCGAGGTCTTCATATGATGAACGATAAAGAATTACAATTTGACCGACTTTGGGAAGGAATCACACCGAAAGGAGTGAATCGTACCAAGGCTCTCAAATTCAGACAATACATCCTAGAACACGTTCGACAAATGCGCAGACCACTCAACCGTGACAACGCAAAAAAGTACTGGATGGGTATTCTCCAGGCAGAAAAGAAAGAGCGCGAGAACTTTTGAAGTGTAGTGGGGGCCACTTCCGTTTCGGTGGCCTGAAGCGAATGAAACGGAAGGAGCAACATGTTCACCAAAACGAGATTCGATTCCCTCGACTTACCTAGCCATCTCATGGATGCAGTTACTGCAATGGGATGGGAATGTCTTACTGAAGTTCAGAGAGACACGATTCCATTGGCCAGAAGTGGCCGAGATGTCATCGGCCAAGCCCGAACTGGTTCAGGAAAGACTGCAGCCTTTGGTTTACCAATTCTCGAATCATGTGAACCAAACGGAACACTTCAAGCGCTTATTCTAGCACCGACTCGTGAACTTGCACAACAAGTTGCAGAGGAAATGACACAACTTCAAGGCGATTCAGGATTGAAGATCATGACCGTTTATGGCGGTACGGATCTCGAAAAGCAAGCACGTGGTCTCGATGATGGTGTTGACATCATCGTTGGAACCCCTGGTCGTGTCATGGACATGAGCCAACGTGGTCATCTTGACCTTTCCATGGTTCAGACATTTTGTCTCGATGAAGCAGACCGTATGCTTGATATGGGATTCTTGCCAGACATCATGTGGGTTCTTGAGAGAACAACTTCCCGTAAGCAAACCTTGCTCTTCTCAGCTACATTCCCTCAAGAGATTCTTGATGCAGCAAACGAATTCATGAACACGCCTGAATTCGTGATGACCAATCAAGAAGAGTTGGATGTACCGCCTATTGACTTGTTCAACATCTCCATTGGCCGCACAAACAAATTGTGGGCACTTGGTCGTTTATTGGTCCGAATGGGTGATGATGATCAAAGCATTGTCTTCTGTAACACAAAGCGAATGGTTGACTTGGCAGTACAACGCTTGAAGAAGCATCGTTTCGATGTTGCAAGTCTTCATGGTGATCTAAATCAAAACCAACGAGAACGGATTATTGATTCCTTCCGCAAAGGGGAGATCAAGACCGTTATCGCTACAGATGTTGCTGCTCGAGGAATCGATATTGATGGGATTACTCTTGTTGTCAATTATGACGTCCCTTCTGATATTGATTCATTCATTCATCGTATTGGGCGAACAGGACGAATTGGCCGTCATGGAGAAGCATGGAGTCTCGTCTCAAAGGATGATGCACCTCAGATGAACAAAATCATTGCAACCTACAATTTGCATATTCTTGATTCTGAAGCTCCAGACCTTCCAGAAGGCGTGGAAAGGGATCCTGTCAAGAAGCAAGAGGATTACGGCGAAACTGCAAATGTTTACGGATTTGTATCGATCAAAATTCATTCAACACGTGAGAACCTCGGCTCACCTCGAACCATAGCAACCTGGTTTGAGCAACATATCCGTTGTGATTCTCTCGCAATCGGTGATGTTCGTTACGATGGTGATTCCACTGTCGTTTCTATTCACAGTAGTAAACTTGGATTGGCTATGAAAGCGCTTAATGTACATCCGATGGGTGATGGTATCGTTCAAGCGACTGTTCTCTGATCATTCTTCTTCTGAAGAATCGGAACGTTTTCTCCATGACCCTTTTGGCTTTTCTTTAGATTTGCTTTCAACTGCTTGAGCAGGTTCTTTGAGTTCTTTTGTTGGACGCTCTGGCCATTCTCCAGATTCATCCTTGCGTTCAATCTCATAGATTCCAGCGGTTCCTAAAACCAATCCGAGAACTGCGAATGACCAAGCACCTTGTATCGCATTATCCCAATTGGCTTGAGCTTCAATACAGATTCCAGTTGTTAATTCACTAAATTCGCAATAGTCGATTACTTCTTTTGCTTCTGTTGCATCTGCATTTGCATTGATCCACATCCATGAAATGAGGAAGAACGTGACCATTGTAATGATCAATCCATAGTGAAGTCTGGACCAACGTCTTCTGAAAATGATTCTCCATTGTTCCTTCTTTTCTTGGGACGCTTGGAGTGTGCGTGAACCCGCTCCAATATATCTAAACCAAACAAGCCACATCAGTAAGAGGACGATTAGGAATCCCCATTTGTAGACAAAATTGTGGTACTCCCACATATTGTTCAAGCATCCAGCTTGGTCTGGATTGGCAAGACAGCCATCGACAGCAATGGGGTAAAAGGCAACAAGACGAACGATGTTGAGGACATATACAAGAGCACACATAACACCCACTGCCTTGAAGCGTTGTCGTTGTGAAACACCATCTGTCATCAAGATAAGAGTCGATATGAAGATCATCTCATGAATTCCTGCGCATTCATCTGAAACGTAGAGGCCTACTGAATCGAATTGACCAGGGAATGATTCGTGATAGAAATCAATTCGTGTCATCCAACCGCTATGACTGCTAAGAGTTGAGGCAGATTCTCCAAACATTAGTTGGGTTACTTCATTCCAGATGTAAGCTTCTGTAACCTGAATAAACGCAAGTGTATCCGAGGGTTGAGTAATGAACCAATACAGTGCTTCAACTGCAAGTAAAGCCAATGGAATCTTCCCATATTGAAGACCAAGTTGGCCAACTTCGGACCAACTCATGTCATCGTTATGTTTCGCCGAGGCAGAAGCAGCCATCGGTTAGGGCTTGGGGCTGCTCCACTTGAACATGTTGTGTACCAGCAAAATTCTCCTTCAGATGTGTTGAAAAGGTGAATCGATTGGGTTGTGTATGGATGAGGCAATAAGGAAGCCAACACATCGTCTTGATGTTCTCGGTTTCTTTTGTCCTGTACCCGTGGCAGAAGCAAAGCAAGCCCTCTCTTCGATGACTGAGGGTTCTGTCCTTGAAGTCCTTACCAGTGACCCAGAAACCCTTCATGATATTCCAATGATGATTGAGCGAACTTCACATCATATTGTTAATGTCAAAGAACGTCAAGGTGAATTTACATTCCTTATCGAGGTGAGATGACATGAACTTCGACGTTCCTAGTTCTGCGAAGTTACCTACAAAATGGGGTCAGTTCGATATTCACGTCCATCATGAAGAGAAAACGGGTCTTGACCATGTTGCACTCATGATGGGTTCAATGGATGGACCTGATCCTGTTTTACTTCGAGTTCACTCAGAATGCCTGACTGGAGATGCATTTACTTCCTTGCGATGCGACTGTGGTCCACAACTCGATGCAGCATTGTCTGCGATAGCAACCAATGGATATGGCTGCTTACTCTATCTGCGTCAAGAGGGTAGAGGAATTGGTCTTCATGCTAAGATTCAAGCTTATCACCTTCAAGATCAAGGTGCTGATACTCTTGATGCCAATCTCATGTTAGGACATCCTGCTGATGGGAGAGATTACAAAATTGCTGCAATTATGCTTTCTGAACTAGGTATTTCATCGGTTGCGCTTCTCACAAACAATCCCGATAAAGTCATGCAACTTGAAAAACATGGAATTGTAGTCGCTGAGAAAGTACCTCTCATTGCAGGTATTGGCGAGGAGAATTTAGATTATCTACAAACCAAAGTTCAACGTATGGGTCACGTGATTGACTCATCTGAATTAGAATAAATGGGGCCGTGGCCGGGAATTGAACCCGGGCTGGCAGAACCACAATCTGCCGTGCTAACCCCTACACCACCACAGCCATAGGGATTTAGCCGTCATGAGCGAGGTATTTCAACAATCCGACGGACAATCGAGAAACCCGTTGATTGAAATGCTATCGCTGAATGTGTAAACCATGCGAGCCAAGGTGACTTCCGTCTTTCTCTGCTTGATGTTTTTTGGTGTGCTCCTTGTGCCTACTCTAAATCCTGCGAGTGCACGTAGTGTTCATGAAACCGCAGATTACGACTTATTCCCACAAGGTAGTTTCACCGATGCAACGGATTGGACATCCCAAGCAACGACATCATTCACCTCCCAGCCTGCTACCTATACCGATGCGATGGTGGCGGATCAGCGAATCACGATGGTTCACCAACGCCCTCAGAACTTGGACGCAATGGAATATTGGGGGACAAATAGTCCAACTGAATCAGACAATGTTGTTGGATCTCCTGATGGATTATTTTCTTGGTCGACAGGTCCCATCATGAGTGTCGATGGGTTCGACTTTTCTGCATCAACTCAGTATGTCATCACCTCTGTTGATGTACTCGTAGCATTCAAGATTACAGATGCACTAAGCATTGATTCAGTACGGCTTTCCATGGATTGGTCAAATGGAACTGAAATCATGCGAACATGGTCAAACACCAATGGAGAGGTTGATTATATCAACAACTCAGCTTATCGATTAAGCATTAGTTCAGTCGATGATTGGTCTTGGTCTATGCTTTCATCAGTCGGCCTTACGATGGATTATGTTTCAGTTGGCCAGACCGATGATGCTCGTCTGGAATTGGATGCTATTGGTATCGAAGTGACGATGGAAACAGCATGGTATGGAGGTGAAGTTGCTCAAGCAGTTTCGACAGCATCTGGCCATGATATGCCAATTCAAGAGATCGATATGAGTCAAGGTGACTACAATGGAATGTCTCTTTCTGTATGTGGATTGGAATCAACGGATATGAGCACCATTGGATCGTGGACAAGCATTGCTCTTCAGCGACCAGCAGACCAGTATTTTGGACGTATTCACTTCGATGTCAATCAATCAGGGACTGAAGGAAACGTCAGTGTACAATACGCAACTTCCTCTGACGGTGAATCATTCTCAGCATTTACAATCCACAACACTGAAGCATTACCTTTGGTTGAATACATCAAAGTTCGCGTTCTCACAGACACGTCTTGCATCACATCCGTTCGAGTCGACGTCAATGATCCAACACTGAGCATCGCTGGAAGAATCTACGGAGATGGTTCAGGAATTGATGGAAACTACTCAAGATGGACGATTTCGGTAGGCGGAAGCACAATTGCTAATCTTCCTGTTTCAGTTGGACCTTTCAATCATCAAATTCCGATTGGTGCTTACATGTCAACTGGACAAACAGATCTCAGCATCATGGTCAAGACTTGGTTTACTTGGGATTCTGATGGCAGTGCAAGCACAACAGCATTGGAAGTGAATTCTATAGAAGTAAGCGGTGGATACGATGTTTTCTATGATGAAGATCCAGTTTGCCAACTTATTGGAGATCAACAACTCTCTGAAGATGGTGGCGGAATCTTTGTTCCATTGTTGACTCGATGCACTGATGATCGAACCGATCCAACGATGTTGAGTGTTGAATTCCAAAATTCTCAACCTGATTTGGTGAACGTTAGTCTTGACCAAGGTGAAGTTCGAGTATCGCTTCTCTCAGAGCAATCTGGTTCTGCCCAAATTTTGATGACAGTTTCTGATGAAGCTGGAAATAGTCATACTGAATCGTTCAACATCATCGTTGATTCGATTGATGACGCCCCTGTTCTGAATGAGTTCCCTTCACTGGTTCGAGTTGAGCACGCTGTTGCAACCACTCTTGCTTTCGGATGGTCTGATGTTGATACTCAGGTTTCTGAAATCACACTTTCGAGTAACAAGACTTGGGTTGAAGTTGATTTGACCAACAGTTCTCTTCTCATTACAGCTCCAACTCCTGGCTATACATCTGTTGAATTGACACTTTGTGATGAGACGACATGTGTGAATCGAGTTCTGGATTTGGATGTTCGATCCCTTCCAGACTTACGTGTTGAATCCGTTGTTGTTGGAGAAGGTTCACCAGATGGAACATTTGTTGAATTGACAGAAATTGAGCATGGCGCATATGTAACGGCTCGTGTCTATGTGGCCAATGATGGATTTGTCAATGCAGAGATGGTTACGATTCGATGTTCTGTGAATGGTATGGTGAGCGATATTGCGACCATTACAACTCTCGTACCAGGTGCCATGTCAATCGCAACGTGTGAATTCCAAGCACCGTTTGAAGGTCAATTACTTCGCCTTGATGCAATCGTTGATGGCGGTGAAGTCATCGATGAGGGTGATGAAACCAACAATGAGGGGACAAAGAACCTCATTTTGATTAAAGCCGCAGTTACTGACAACGTTAATTCTGATGAAGGCATGTCGACAACGACCATTTGGATCATCAGTATTCTCGCACTTATTGTCATCATTGGAGGATTCACGTTCTTTGCTCCTGCGAAGATTCCGAAATACGGTGGTAAACAATACTACGGGGCTCCGAATGCTCCAGGATTCGATGAACAAGGTAAGCCTATTTTGAAGGAAACAGATCAGAAGTAGATTCCGCTTTGGATGTGAATATAATGGAATCTCCTATTCTCTACAGTTTCCGTCGATGTCCTTACGCAATGCGAGCAAGAATGTCCTTACTTGAATCAGAGATCGAAGTTGAACTTCGAGAAGTCATCCTTCGAGATCGACCTGAGCACATGATGGAAATCTCACCAAAGGGAACAGTACCTGTTCTTCTTTTACCAGATGGAACAGTTATCGAAGAGAGTCTCGACATTATGTTGTGGAGTTTGGATGACTCATGGCTTGTTGGCGATTGGAAGGATCTTATTGATGTCAATGATGGAGATTTCAAGCACCATCTTGATCGTTACAAGTACAACAATCGTTACGAGAATGTCCTCTCGTCTGAGGAACACAGAGAACATGCAGTATCAATTCTCAAGACGTATGAGGGGCGATTGTCCAATCAAGCATACCTTTGTGGAGATTCAATCAGTTTAGCGGATTTAGCTCTCTCACCATTTGTTCGACAATTTGCAAATACAGATCGAGCATGGTTTGACCAACTTCCTTTGCCACATCTTCTCAAGTGGCTTGAAGGAATCCTTGAGAGTAATTTGTTCAAAGCATGCATGGTCAAACATAAACAATGGCAGGAAGGAGATGTTCCTGTCTCCTTTGGTCAGAATTAACGACGCGAAGCGTTATGGTATGATAGCGTCTAGTCGTTCCATGAGACCAAAGGATTGGGTTGTTATTGCCGTGATGGCGATGATGTGTATGGTGCCTTTGACTTCGTTAGAATTTGATTTCTTAGAAGATGATTTGATCATAGCCCAAGGTCCAGGTGGTCAAGGAAATCAAAACCCTCCTCTTGTCATACCTGCAAACCAAACTCTAGCTTTTGATTCTGCATTTGCATTTGGTTCGCCAAGGGGTCATGACAGTGTGAGTGATGTTATTTCGCACAATGGTTTCACATACGTATCGGGAGCTTATTCAGGAGATATTAATCTCGGAATTGGATGTTCTGCATCTTCAACGAATCTTCAACCAGGTGGTTCACCATCAGCTCCTGTAGATTATGGTTTGCCATTTGTTGCTAAATTTGATAACAATGGCACATGTATATGGATTGCTCCAGTGACTTTCACTGAAGCGACTAGCGCTCTCAATCCACACAGAATCACCGACGACTCACATAAGTTAGCGATGGATTCTAATGGCAATTTATATCTCGTATCATCGTTTACATCTTATTATGCTGCAAATGTAAATTTTGGTAGTCTTACTTTAGATCAGGGAGGTCTGCTCCACAATGCCTTTTTGGCAAAAATCAATCCGAATGGTTCTTTTGACTGGGTGAACCATCTTAAACAATCAAATAATTATGCCACCGAGTGTCCTTGTACTTTGAGAGTTGATAGTTCAGACAATATTTGGGTGACTAACCTTTATCATGTTTCTGCTTATATTTATCAATCTTTTTTGAAATACAACCCGAATGGTCAATTATTGAATTCGACCCAGATTAATGCAGGTAATGTAAAGATACATGCTACGACATCAGATTCAAACGATAATCTCTACTTCGCAGGAGAGTTTGATGGTACTTTTAGCGTTACCATAAACGGGTCTAGCCAATCATTGACATATGAATCGCCTGGAGCAGATCTGCTCGTAGGAAAGATGGATGCTCATGGAAACGTTCTATGGGTGCAAAAAGCAGCACAATCCAGTCAAATCTCAAAAATTTATGATATCGTAATCAATGGTAGTGATGATATCTATTTGACGGGGTATTTCTATGCCAAGTTAGAATTAGCCAATACGACTCTGAATGCTGGTGGAAATAGTAATGGGTTTTTAGCCAAAATCAACTCAACAGGAGATTGGCAATGGTTGAAAGAAATGGATTGTTCCTGTACAGTGGAAATGCGTTCAATTGCAGCCGATGTTAGCGGAAACCTGTATGTTGGTGGATACCAGACGAATGGATTGGTCACGTATGGTAATGGCATCTCCAATACGGGTAGTTCGGGTGCTAAAGATGCAATAGTCGTCAAATATGATCCAAATGGGAACGCCCAGTGGGCGAAATCGTTTGGAAGTAATAACGATGATCAAGCAAGAGCGATCACTCTTGACAGACAGGGTAATCTGTTTGTTACTGGAATCTTTGGTGAGACTGTAAATATTGGAGAATTTCAACTTTCAACTTCAGGATATGCAGATATTTTCATTTCAAGGTTGAGTGTCGATTATGATGATGACCAAATCCCAGATGTCAATGATGTTGATGATGATGGTGACTTCATTCATGACCCACTCGATTCATGCCACTTTTCGCCAATTGGATTCAGGTCGACTGGAAGTTCAGATCATGACTCTGATGGTTGTGACGACTCTTCGGAAGATTTAGATGATGATAATGACCAACTGAATGATACTTTGGATAGTTGTCCAAAGGGGATGACTGGATGGATTAGAACCAATGCCTCTGACTTAGATAATGATGGCTGCATGGATGCACTAGAAGATTACGATGATGATAACGATGGTGTAGATGATTACGAGGATTATTGTTCACGAATTCCAGGGAATTCCACATTTGAATTTGAGAAGGGCTGTCCGGATTCTGATGGTGATGGACGCCCAGACATTCTCGACCCGTTCAAGAATGACTCTACAGAATGGTCAGATACGGATGGAGATGAAGTTGGGGACAACGCAGATGCCTTCCCTTCAGATGCCACTCAGCAGTACGATACTGATGGAGATAGTTATGGGGATGAAGAATTCGGTAATGCTGGAGATTCTTGTCCAACTGACTACGGTAATTCTACAATCGATCGATATGGCTGCTTAGATAAGGATGGCGATGGTTGGTCCGATGAGGGAGATGATTTCCCACTTGATCCAAACGAATACCTCGATTCTGACAGTGACGGATATCCAGATTCCAGTGATAATTTCCCATTCGATCCAACACAGTGGATAGATTCTGACGGTGATGGATATGGAGACAATCCTCAAGGAAACTTAGGAGATGCATATCCAAATGATGCGAGTCGATATGCTGATTCTGACCGTGATGGTATTGATGACCAAGCCGATGATTTTCCTTACGACCCTACACAATGGAAAGATGCTGATGGAGATGGCATGGGTGACAACCCCATGGGTATTGGAGCTGACAAGTTCCCCGATGATGCTTCTCAATGGGGAGACATTGACGGTGATGGATACGGAGACAATAGCGCAGGAAATAATCCAGATGCATTCCCAACTGATGCAACACAGTGGTCTGACATGGACGGTGATGGATATGGTGACAACCCTGCTGGAAGATTGTACGACTTGTTCCCCGAAAATCCAACTCAGTGGATTGACGAAGATGAAGATGGTTTGGGAGATAACCAATCAGGAACAGATGCGGATCCTTATCTAAACGACTTCGACAATGATGGATTTAATGATACAATAGACATCCTTCCTCGTCTTGCATCTCCAGGAGACTTAGACGCAGATGGATGTCTGGATGTAGATGATGCGTTTGAGAAAAACTCATTGGAGTGCTTAGACTCTGATGGTGACGGAGTTGGTGACAATGGTGATGCTGATGACGATAATGACGGTTGGACTGATGCAGATGAAGGAAGAGCGAATACAGACCCTCTTGATCCTAATGACACCCCTGTAGACAGTTTTGAGATAGTTATTCCGGGAACTGAGATTGGACTTGGTGCATGGGACTTAATCGGAATGTTTGGTGGAATACCGGTATTCTCTTGGATTCTGTTTGGATTCGTAACACGTAACAAACGCTGTTCTCGCTATGAAGTATTGTTAGAAGAAGCACAATCTAGAGATGAGTTAGAGCAGGTTGCTCTACGCTGGGAATACAGCCTAATGCTGCGATTACTCGGCCCACATCAAGGTATTCGCTTAGAGAGAATACGTGCTGAGTTAGATGATAAGTTCGAGAATGTTGAACTACTCATGGCTGCAGAAGAGTTTGAGCCTATGACTGATGTAGAACAAGCTCCAATCGTTGAAGCTCAATCGAAGGATATCCCTGAAATTGGTTCAGGCCCCTCGATTAGTGCAGAGCCTGACCAAATCGATGAGAATGGTTACTCATGGCTAATGCATGAAGGCAAGCAATGGTATCGAACCAATAGCGAATCGCATTGGTTTGAATTTGAAGGCTAGAATGAACCAGGCGGCGGTGGTAGCACCGGCGCTGAAGGAACTGCATCATACTGATTGTTGAATGGCTGGTATCTTGTGTCTATGAATGCCGACTTCTGTTGCTTCGGTGGTCTCTTTCCTACTAGGAGAGCGACTAGTAAGATTACAATGATTACACCCAATCCAATATACATCATTTGAGTTGAAGTGACATCAAAAGTTGAAGAGGTCTCTGAATCATCTCCCTCATCTTCGTCTACAGGAACAGGAGGATGCCAAACTTCGTATGATACATACCAAGTGACATAGATGTCTTGCTGGCCGTCAGAAATTATTGCGTTGATTATCCATGGTCCGATAAAGCCGGTGTGATTACAAAGAACGATTCCTAACTCTGCTGTTTGATTACTATCACAACTCCAAGCAGGCTCGCTAAATGTTGTGCCATTTGCAATTACTGTACCATTTCTGATCCAACTGATTGAAACATTAAGATTACCAATTTCAGACTCAGGTATATCTATTGAAATCGAGAGATCAAGCGCTTCAAAAGTCGCATTGACTAATACTTCATTTCTTGCAGGAGTCCTCGAAATGAAATCCACACGATTGATTCCTTCATCGATTTCTTCATCACAGTCATCATCAATCGCATTCCAAATTTCATCAGCATTAGGGTGGATTAGTGGATTAGAATCATCACATTCCTCAAACCATCTGAATCCATCCATATCATTATCTAAATCCTGAACTAGTGGGTCAGTAAATGTTTGAAGAACTTCAGTACCATCTCCTAATCCGTCACCATCGGTATCCTGATTCATAGGGTCTGTTGACAAATTATTGTACTCTGTGCCATCATTTATCCCATCAGCATCTGAGTCTGCATCGAATGGATTTGTGGTCAGATTATAGTATTCAAAGAAGTCTAGCAATCCGTCTGAATCTGAATCTTGTCCGATGAAATCCTCATCGATTCCATCCCGACAGTTATTGTCGATTCCATCCAATGATTCGGCTACATCTGGATTGATTGCAGAATTGTTGTCATCACAATCTTGGAACCAGTACCAGCCATCACTATCTGAATCATTATCTGGAACTAGTGGATTAGTAAAGTGAATTAGAACTTCATCACCATCGCTAAGCAGGTCACCATCTGTATCGTAATTTGACAGATTGGTTCCATGAGTGTGGTACTCAGAGTAATCTGACAGATTATCTTCATCTCCATCAGTTGCGTTGAATCCTTCATCCCACAAATTGTCACAGTCATCATCGATACCATTCAAAATCTCAAGTGCATATGGATAGACCTGGTCATTTGAATCATTACAATCTTCAAACCAGTAATACGAATCTGCATCGGCATCTGGGTCTGCAACCAGTGGGTTTGTGAAGTAAGTTAGAACCTCTAAGCCATCGATTAATCCGTCACCATCAGTGTCATTGTTGAACGGGTCGGTATTGTTGATGTTGACTTCTACTCCATCGTTCAAGAAATCATCATCGGTATCTGCATCGGTTGCATTGGTACCTGTTGTGAAGATCTCAACATAGTCGTTCAAGCCATCACCATCAGTATCTGCATTGTTAGGATTGGTACCGTATACATCGGTTTCGTTAGAATCTGTGATGCCGTCACCGTCACTATCCAAATCAACTTCAGTGCCGTGAATGATTAATTCCCAGTGATTCCATGTACCAACATCTTGATTTCCATCATCATAAACTTCCAATGTCCATGTACCAGCTGAAACTTCTCCCCAATGCTGGACACTACTGAATAACCATTCATTGTAGTCATTATTACTATCACGATTTGCGAAGTAATTTACTAATTCAGATTCTGTTCCATCAGGGGAAATTAGAGTGACGTCCAAGTCACTGCGATAGGAATGGTCAGCATCAAAGATAACCTCTACCGATTCTAGAACCAAAGATTCTGAAACTGTGTGAGTCGAAACTACAGGGGTTGATGGTGCATTGTCCGGTACCGTTTGTGAAACGGTTATCCTGCCACTGCTTACATTCACTTCGGGCCCTAAAGTAGTCCATGTTTTGGCTAAGTCTACAGCATGACCTGCATCGACTACTCCAAATCCATACTTGTGATTGAATTCTAATCCTGCGCCGTTAGTATTCCAACCAGAATCACCAGCGTCATTCTTTCTAGCACTCTCGACTAGAATTTGTTGAACATCTCTCCATGTTAGATTGTTATTTGCCTCTAGCATTAATGCAACAACTCCGGAAACTAACGGAGTGGCGCTAGAAGTACCGCCGAAATTGCTGGTATAATCGCCACCTGTGTAGCCACTATTTCCTTCAAGGTCAGTTGTGGTTATTCCAACACCACTACCATCTGAAGGCGAAGCGATGAGAACATTCGCTCCTGGCTCACCATAACTGGTTTGGTCACCATCATGGTCTACCGCGGTTACTGAAATTGTAAATCGGCTGTTTGCATAAGCATCAAGATTGGAATCATCCTCATCATCTAATCCATTACCTGCAGCCCAAGTAATTGTATTTCCAAGGCCGTTTCTGCCATTGTATGCATCATCTTCAAACGCAGCTAGAATCAGTGGGCCTGCAGTTCCTAGATAGTCTCCAGTATCGGGTGGGCCCCAACTATTGCTGTAGATGTCGATATCATTATTGAGATGGGAAAGAGCATTGGCTTCATCGTTGTCTGAATTACCACACGCGATTAACATCAAACCTGCTAAGGAAGCATCTGGAGCTGAGCCAGTAACGCCTTGGCCATTGTTTCCAATTGCAGCAGCAACACCAGCAGCCGCTGTTC
>CAXDRT010000012.1:0-24856 GCA_963991835.1 uncultured euryarchaeote | reverse complement strand
TATCCTCTTCCACTTGGTTGCATTATCTCACCGTTTCCTTCTCGTCGTCGACGCTTTATGAGGGTGCGGGTAGGCGACCCTTGAAGCAAACCAAGAAGAGGACCCATTTGAACACTTGGCTTTGATTCCCTTAATGTCTTGAAGTTGAACCTCTTCGGTTGTGTACATGCGCATTGCAGTTCTATCCTCTGGTGGCAAGGATTCCTCTGCGGCATGGTGGTGGGCACAATGCAGAGGCTGGGATGTTGTAGCGTTAGTTACAGTGCATATTCAGGATGGAGACTCCCATATGTTTCAGGTTCCTTCGACACAATGGGTAGAACACCAAGCCCTGGCTGCTGGTGTGAAATGGAATTGTGTGAAAGCTTCGGGGACAGTTGATGATGAAATCTCCAGACTCGAAGAAACATTGAGTGACTTGAAACTCGATGCTATTGTAAGCGGTGCACTCAGAAGTGATTTTCAGAAGGTGAAATTAGAAAACATGGCTCATCGCCTCGGTATTCACTCATTTTCTCCCCTGTGGCATCAGGATCCATTCGAGCATCTTCATGGCATGATTGAAAACGGATTTAAGATCATGATCAATTCAGTTTCTTGTGAAGGTTTGGATGGAGAATGGCTCGGAAGAATATTGGATTTGGAAAATGTCCAAGAACTCAAGTTACTCTCTGAAAAATATCGATTCAATGTCGATGGTGAAGGCGGAGAATACGAAACGTTTGTTGTTGGAGGACCACATTTACCACGAACGCTCGAAGTAGAAGGAACTGCTTCTTTTGATTCAGTACGTGGCGTGTTCACGATAACGAAGATTCATTGAATTGCATCTCGAGCAAGTGCAACTGCTTCATCAACGAGTTCTCCTGATACTCCGATGTGATTACTTGGTTCAAACATGGCTTCCAATTCCTCAACTGAGAATGCTGCGGATATAGCAGGTGTTCTGCTGCATACATCGATTAATTCTTCCTTGTTTGCGACAGCCGTGAATGAGGCTTCTCGAAGAATTTCATGGGCTTCATCTCTGGCTATTCCACGTTCGACTAAATCGATCATGACTTTTTCTGCCATAACAAGACCACGTTGGGACTTGATATTCTCCATGCATCGTTCAGCATCTACCCACATTGTTTCGAGAACTTGTCGCGTTTTGGCAAGTACATCCTCGCACAAAGCACTTCCATGAGATAGTGTAAATCGTTCACTGCTAGAATTGGCAAGATCACGTTCATGCCACAAGAGTGCATTCTCATAGGTTGGTATGATAAATGAGCGAACGATTCGTGCTAGTCCAGATGCATTTTCAGATTTTATTGGATTCTTCTTGTGAGCCATTGTTGAAGAACCAACTTGCTTTTTGACATCAAACCCTTCTCCAGCTTCCTGAATTTCTGAGCGTTGAAGGTTTCGAATTTCTTGGAGAATTTTCTCACATGATGTTGCAACGTTTGCAAGCCAAGATACGTATTCAACATAACGATCTCTACCAACAACTTGTGTAGTAGCTAATGGAACACCAAGACCAAGATGTGTTAAAATCAGTCGTTGTAATTCTCGCGCATTGACTCCTTGAGCAGCTCCAGTTCCTACTGCACCTAGGAATTTACCAACTGAAATTCTAGGACTGGCTTCATCAAGACGAATTAGTTGTCTTCGAAGTTCATCGAGCCAAACTGCTGCTTTCAAACCAAAGGTGATCGGTACTGCTGCTTGTCCATGAGTTCTTCCTAACATCACGGTATCTCTCTCACGTTCTGCAACATCTGCACAGACTGAGATTAAAGCACACAATTGTTCACGTAGCATAACGATACTGTCTCTGAGTTGAAGAGCAACTGCAGTATCAACGATATCGTTTGATGTTGCACCGAGATGGATACACCACCCTGCATCTCCAGCAGCTTCTGCCATGGCTTTGGTCAAAGCCATGATGTCATGTCGCGTTTCTGCTTCAATTTCCGAAACCCGTTCCTTGAGAACAGATTCTGGATTTGAGATCGCTGCAACTGCATTGTAATCATCCTCTGAAACACGACCGAGTTGCCAATGAGCCCAAATTAATGCACGTTCAACTTCGAGTTGTCGTTCATGCCGTCCTAGTTCAGACCAAATGCGTTTGAAATCTTGGGAGCCATATCGATAGTCGAGTGGACAGAATGCCATAATGAATGGTCTTGGAGGGGCTTCTTGAACCTTCCTTGGGAGCATTTTTGGAAAACAAGAGGAATGATGTCCCTTATTGTTCAATTTTGTCAGGCATCATGGCTGTACGAATCAAAATCATTGCAAATATACTCGAGATCAAAAATGATATCCCAACATAGATTGAAAGATTATACCACAAAATCGCAACTCCAACCAATGACATATATCCGAAAATTTGACAGATTGCCGAAGCGAAATTAAGTTTCTTAACCATTCGTTCGCTAAGAGTTCCTTTGTTTTCAAGTAAAAATGTGTAAATGAGGAAATATATTGCTTGGAACGGAAGTGTTGCGGCAATAATTGCAAGGGCAACTTCTCGCATTTGCGTAGGATTCGACTCCTGTTCAATACCTTGGAACAACATTACAGCGGTATTCGTACCAAGCAATGCAGCCATTATTGTCCAACGTTTATCTTGTGAAGAGGTTCTGCTTTCAACGTTGACTGAACCCTCACTCATATCCTTATCAGGAGAAGTAAAGGGTTTGTATTTTTTGTCGAAGAGAGGTGAGTTTTGTAGAGTTTTCAAGGACAATTATGTTCTCAGTTTACAAAACCATACCTAGCATCTTAATTACAAACCCAGTAATTGTTGCAACGATGAATAACAAAATCATCATGCCAACGGGTCCGTATTGATTGGTGTCTTGAATTGCAGTTGCCATAAAACCGTCACGGGCTACTGCGGAGGCAAACCCTTTGGCTTCTTCGTACGGAGGCGCTTCTCTTCTCGGGATGCGCTCTCCTTCTCGAACTTCTCCGCTCATGATTGTGGGTTCGTGTGGAAGGTCATGAGCATTGCGCTGATGTTAATGTCAAATCTATGAACAGGTTGGGATGGGTATGGCCGAGCGCTGGGTGTTGGATTTGGTTGGAAAAAGTATTCACCTATCTGTGGATGGTGGCTGCGGGGGTACAACTCTCGGCTTACATTTGGCTGTGGATGAAATACAACGTGGTGGTCGTGTTCTCTGGGCATCACCTGATATGCCAAATGCCACACGATTCTCTCAACTTTTCTCTTCACTCAACATAGTTGAAGCAAGCCGTTTTCATGCCATGAATTTGATCGGTAATATGGGACGTTGTGTTGATGCCATCGTCGAGGCAGAGCAGAATTTACCAAGTGTGGGTTTGATCGTTCTTGATGACTGGTGTGAACCTACAGGGCGTATACCTTCCAAAACCGTCAAGGCTGTAATCGACTTGAAAAATAGAATTAAAGATTCAACAACGTTGTTGCTAATTTCAAAAGCGGGAACTGAAGTCAATTCGAATGTAGGAGCAGTTAAACCGAGAAGTGAAACCACTCTTGAGAAAGAAGATTTTCACATTTGGACGCTACGAGAAACTGAACAAAAATCGAAAATCCTCACGCGTGATGGGTTGGAACTCGTAGGTAAAATCGTTGATTCAGGCTTCATCGTCTGAATCTTCTCCGAGAAGTTCAGCCATTTCTTCAAGTGCTTCTTCATCAGGTTCATCAAATCGTTGAGGGTTTCGAGCGCCACCTTCGAGTTCATCTTCTCCAGCTACTTTAGGAGCGAGATTTTCAATCATATTTTCTCGATTTTTCTTAGCACGAATGGCTACAAAAGCCATCATTCCAATGAACATGAGAATGAGAATAAAGGTGGTAACATTCTTTGTCAGGTCGTCTGCCATGGAGGTTCTTGTATCCTCTCAGTAAATATGGTTTTGATTGGATTATCTTAGTTTCAGGGGTTTTGAAAGATGTCTTCTAGAGGACGGTGGGGGTTGTACCCAACCGTTGAACGGTGGTATTCGTTCGACTTCAACCCAACCTCGATCAGTTGTAATGTTACACTTCTTGCAGCGAAGCCCCTGGTTCTTCCCCATTGATTTCATAGATTTATTACAAATCTTGCAAAGCGGTCTTTTACGTTCAGGTACGCTTTTTGAGATTTTGAGTAATTCCAGATGAAGGACATTTTCCTCATCCCTTAATCCATTGCCTATGATGGCATCTCCTTCAACCAACCACTGTGAGAGTATAGCAATGTTTTCACTTTGGCGAAATGCAATCCAAGTCCCTTTCGAGGTTTCAATGACAACATGTCCCTTTTTCAAAATTGATTTTGATTGGACAATTGCTGTGATAGGATCGCCAAGGTGATCATCGGTTGCTTGATTGGTTTTGAAAATCAATGAACCCTTGGTTTGTTCGGTTTGCTCTCCATTTTGAAGAATATCTAATGCATCACGTGCGCCTTGCTCTGTCCATGAACGAACGCCGAAGAGGACTGGAGAATTACCCCTAGGTGCCAAAAGACTCGTTCCGAGTTTTGGATTTCTGCAAAGAAACGTATCGTTGAGCCTGTCAATTGCTTCTAACGCCTCTTCATCCAATTGTCGAGGTCCTTCTGCTTCATCTATTCTCCATGCAATCGCTTCATAGGTGCATTGAATAGCTGGCCATAGTACTGCTGCAGTGGCTCCGATTCTTCCATTTCCTCCCCAGTGTCGAGATACAGCGGGTAAATCTTCAAGCAGAATTTCAGAAGAGACTGAGGCAGCGTAATATGTTGCATCCGCTCTTGTATCACTGATATACACCATTCCAGGATCTGCTGGATATTGTTTTCGATCACTGTGTTCGCTTACACCAATTCCTCCCTCATGTTCGGAGATATGATGCTTCCACCAATGGTCGAGATGAATCATCAACCCTGCTTCATTTTCAGTCTTCAATTCAACCGCAACAGCAGCATTCCCTCTCGTTCGTTGTTTTGCAAATGGCCATAGTCGTACTAGTCTTGGATTGGCATAAGACACATCCTCAGGGAGATTTTCCAATAATTGAAACAATACTTCTGTGGTACAACCACCGTTGAGAGAATCTGTATCATCTAACCCGAGCCAACCGATCTTACCACCTCATGGGATCATACTCATCGCCTGAATCAGATTTGTCAAGAACTCGTTCAATGACTTGAGGAAGACCATTTTGTGATGACACTTCAAAGGTTCGAGCACCAACTGCCCATCCAGCACCCATGTCCGATTTACGGTCTCCAACCATCGCATCTAGAGGATTCCATGATTCAGGTTTGGGCCCTGCCCAATCGATGTTCGTGTGAAGAACACGTTGATTTCTCAAGAGATTATGCCCAGTACGTAGCATACCTGGCCATGGTTTTCTACAATTACAACGATCCCGATTTCTATGTGGACAGGTAAGAATCATATCGATAATCGCTTGGGGATTTTCTTGCAATAACTGATTTCGCAATTCATTATGAATCAACTGTAATTGTTCGACATCCCATAAACCTCTCATGATTGGTGATTGATTGGTTACAACACAGATTGTATAGCCTGATTCTCTTAGACGTGAAATAGCATGACCAGATCCAGGAATGATACTCATTTGATTTGGATTATTGACGTAACCTGCTCGCCCATAATTCAGAACTCCATCTCTGTCTAAGAAAGCAATGGGCCCATCTGCCCATCCTTCTCCATCAACGACAGGTCCCTTCATGCTCCTGCCAAGTATAGGAGGTTGTTGGATTTAGTGGAGCGAGTAAGAGCAAATGTTTCTATCTAGGACACTTTAGGACCTTCTATGCTGATACCAGAAGAGTATGCCACAATTTGTGGTGCTCTCGGTATGATTTTGCTCGCCTACTCTTGGCACAAACGTCATCAAAGTGGGGTCAGTAGATCTGCTCAAACTGGCTGGATGCTTGTCGCTCTATATTTTTTCAATGAGTCAGCATATTATTTTGAAATAGGCGATATTGTCCTTACAGTGATGACGGCTTTGGCCCTACCATTAGGAGTGGGATTAGTTATTGCTGAAGCTCGTTCCTTAACTAAAAGAGACCGTGATGCGCTTAATTGGGCTAGAGGTTGTATCGCTTATGCAGGTGGTCCATACCTATTGATTGCCTCAGTGCCTTGGTTAAGCATTCTAGCAATCTGGTTTGTTGCATCACAAGTCGCCATGTTCCTTTCGTTTACTGGAACTGCAGACATACAACTTGGTGAAACGTATGTCAATACAGAATCTGGAACATTTCTCTGGTCTGAATGGGACGGTAACAAATGGTTCATGACCGATTCTTTTGCTGAACATCCCTATCAGACAGAGCTTATCATGGCAGATGGAAGCATGATTGGAATTAATTTCGTTCTTGCTTGTACTGCGCTTCAATCTATGATTGTTTTTATTGGTGCTATTTCAGTACTGGATATCGATCGTAAGAGAAGGATTCGTGCTCTTCTTTTCACTATTCCAATCATCCACATTTTGAACCTCTTCCGTAATGCAGGTCTTGTTTGGATGCACATCTCCTATGAGGGTTGGGAATATCTCGGTATGAGCATGTTCGAGTTTGGACACTCCTATGCATCTCGAGTCGTTTCCTTGTTTGCGATGTTTATTATGGCAATTGCAATGTTTGAATTACTTCCAGAATTGCATAGGCATATCTTACGCTTGCTCGAATCCGTAGGTTTACGAAAACGCAAAAAGCAGCATACTTAGTTCTTTATCCAAGGTGAATCGGGAGTATCCCTGCGCCATAATTTTCCACTCTGAGCAGGATATTCGATGTGTTCTCGACCTTGTCCATCCATCATTCCCATCAAACTAGAAGGTGGTACTGATTCACTTGTAACTGATAGTTCTTCACCAAAATCATACGATTCTATTGGCTGAGGATTCTCAAATGTTTCCATTTGTTCACCCGTGTCTGCTGCCATTGAATCGTTTACTGAGCCAAGGTCTGGAGCCTCCAACATTGTTTGACCTCCATCCATCGCCATCATTCGTTCTGCGAAGGCATCAGTCTTGTTCCATTCATCTTGTTGGAGATCATCTGACCGATTCGAAGTTCCACGGATAATCAGTACCAATACACCAAACAAGACAAGCAGCATAACAGCTCCTGCACTGTAAACAATATCATTAGATACACTTGGAGCAAAGTCAGCATTGTCTCCAACGCCATCTCCATCTGCATCAGTTTGTTCATCAGGATCGTTCGGGAATTGGTCGTCAGGATTGAGGACTCCATCGCCATCTGTATCCATCGGGTTGTAGATTGTTTCACAGACAAGAGCGTATTCATTTAATTCAAACGAATCGATGAATTTATCTTGGTTGAAATCTAACTTTTCTGATGAATAATGATTGCCAGATGGACCGTTGTAAAATTCTATTTCATCAAAATTAGAATTCGATATGCGTCCGTCAATTTGGAGTTCAAAGAGAGCCAATTCATTTTCACAGTTACAAGCGAAGGCGACAATTTCATTGAATTCCAGGTAAGAATCTCCATTCTGATTAACTTCTGAAAATTCAATGGATCTTCCATTAAAGTCATCGAAATATTTGAATTCAGATGAACTAATGAGCCCATCTCCATTGATATCGTTATCATTCATCATTTCTTTCAAACCTTCATCACAAGGCATGATTTCTTCTGGCGCAACTGGTTCATCAGGATCACCTGGGCCACCATCTCGTCCGTCCCATGTTGCTACAATCGAGACTTCTTCGAAATCTTCCATGGAAGTGACTGTGATGTCAAACCTGCCTTCAGCAGGGAAATAGATGTACAATTCTTGAGACGTGCCTTCACCATAGGAAATCCACTCATCTTCACCAAATTGTCTACCTGAATCCATCATGTCTTCGTCAAAGAATGGGAAGTCCTCAAATCCAAATCCAGTCTCTCCGTCCCCTTCGATGAGTAATTCTCCTGAGCCACCAAATGTATTGATAATGAGCGTTTGTGTGTTTCTCCCAACATCGACATAAAAGAATAATTCTTCGCCAGATGGAGCACTCAATCCATCAATTTGTTCATCCTTAAACAGTTGAACTGGAGTTCCATCATATTCCCAAATGTAGAGATCTGTAAAGGAGGCTGTAATTTCAACCCCGCTGAATACTGTTTCTGAATCAAGAAGGATGTACCATTTGCCAGGAGTTGGATTATTGAAAGCAATTTTATCACCTGCTCCAGGTGAACCAGAGTGATGGTCTGCTTCACTTGCGGTTGGAGTGTTCTCAATGCGCATGTGAAGACTTGCTTCACCAAATCCTCCGTCTAGATCCACTTCAAGCCGCTCAGTACCAGTTGGTACGTCAATGAAGAAGTACTGATCCAGTCCATTATACCCACTCATAGGGCCATAAGCAATACCTGGCGTGAGTTCCACAGCAGTTGTAGGATCTGCATTTACAGGAGCGTAATTCATGTCAGCAAGTATGGTGTAGTCGTTGGCTTTTCTGTATGTGTATGTAATCACATAGTAAATACCTGGTTCGACATCGAATAAGTTCACTTCTTCATCATTCCCTTGACTCATTGACCAATCTTCCATTGAGGAAGTCTGTATTCCGTCTCCAGGCAAGAATTCATCGATGAAATCAAGTTCTGGATAGAATCCATAATCAGGGTCAAGTGGACCGCCCTTTGAAATTGCTAATTGGACATTCCCTTTTCCGCCATAGGTTTGAACTTTCAATTCGGTAAGTGGTTCAGTTACGTTGACGAAATAGTAATTGATTGCAGCTTCGTAATCCTCTGCTTGATTCGATTGTTGAGTAATTGGCACACCCTTGAACAATTCTGTCATCTCTTCGAGACTTGGTGGAGCTTCTGCAACCTCCCAGTAAGCGCTGACTTCGAGTTCTTCTAAGTCTTCATTTGCTATGAGAGCGAACCACATGACGTCATGTTCTGGCCAAGTAAAGCTTCCATAAATTGAGCCATACCATCCAGTTAATTCCATATCGTATTCCCATGGGGCAGGAATTTCATCGTATCCAACATAAACATTGAATGGATCTTGTTCCCTGTCCTCTTCCCAATAGTAATCTGACCAAGACCAAAAGGATACATCGAGATAGCGAGTCAAATCTTCAATATCTGCATAGAACAGGAGAGTATCGCCTTCTTTGACATCTTCGATAACGATGTAATCATCATTGATTAGTTCAATTGCCTGAGCGATAATAGACCCATCAGGCATAACCCAATCGGCTCCGTGAATATCTCCAGTTCTTTCAAACATATCATCGTTTAATGTGTCTCCAACATCACTTCCTTCACCTTCCCAGAACGTCCATTGAGTCATGATATCCCATGTGGAATCATTCATTGAGTAGATCGTGAGGTCATCAATGATCCCTTCGAAATGATAGCAATCACAACCAGCACCCATACGGGCAATGTAGAGTTCATCACATGATGAACCAGAAGTAAAACAATCATTTGATCCGAAATCACCTGCTGGAATGTTTGCATCTTCAGCAGAAATATTTCCTGCAGGAATTCCATCTATACGGAATTCTCCTCCTTCACCTTCAATAATTTCAACTTCAATTGTTGACCATGTATCGACAGTTACTGTCATATTCGACAATGGATGCTTTGACAGACTGTATTCAGAAGAATAACCAACGTATCCATCCGAAAGATACATACCCCATCCATAATCTCCTTTCATAGTGATAAATCGAATACCACTCAAGTCAGAAGGTTTGATTAATGCTTCAATTAACAATGAATTATTTGGTTCTAGTCCGTCATCGTTAGGGATGATAATATGATCATCTTCTCCATTAAATCGAAGCGAAAAGTCAGCACCTTGGCCAACCTCCACGACACCATACACAGGGAAGTATTCTGGATTATTTTCTAAATCATTCCATGTACCTGGCATGATATTGC
Organism: uncultured euryarchaeote; assembly: GCA_963991835.1. Classification (GTDB taxonomy): domain Archaea; phylum Thermoplasmatota; class Poseidoniia; order Poseidoniales; family Poseidoniaceae; genus MGIIa-L2. The sequence continues at coordinate 14,936 of CAXDRT010000012.1, read as the reverse complement.
CCATGTTCGTCGAAGCAATATGAACATAATCTGCATCATCGGTTCCAGTAGGTTGGGCTTCACCCCAACTTCTGTACAAGAATGGGGTGCCATCATGCCAACGGTATTGTCCTTCATCTTGAACATCATTTAATCCAATCCACAAATGTCGGCTTTGATTGTCAAAACCAGCAAAAGTGTCGAACACCCATTCATTTTCAAGATCGGAATCTATGGTGGTCAGATAACCGTCTAAGGAACGTGCTCGGAAAGCTGCATCTTCCCATGAAGATGCAGAAAGAAGGTGATATGTCTTGTTATTTTCAGGATTGATGGCGGTATGAAGAACATCAATTTCTTCTGTTATGTCCGCTTGGACTGGGCTTGCAAATACCAGAAGTGTTGATGCTAGTAACAGAACAACGAGGCTTGAGGCAATAACTCTCTTAGGAGACTCCATGATTTCTTTCACCCGATGGTGATTGATAAGACCATTGCCTACTGTGCTCATGAACAATTCTGAAAAAATATCTATTGGAATCCACAGGTACGTAGATTTTGCAATAATTTCACTGAAGTTTCTTTCCACCAATTCTGAGTTCTGTTTTGAGTGGCATTTGATGTTCCCATGCAAATTCTTTGACAACTCTCCAACCCTTTTCGCTGCCTTCATAATCGGTGACATCAATCGTTTTATTCCGTGTATTAGCCTTGAAAGCAGCAACAGGTTCAGCATTTCTGAATACGAGGTATGCACTTCCAAACCCGAATCGTTCTTTCAGAACATCACCGAAGTACGGTGCAATTGGATCTGTTGGTGGTAATACAAAGTCTCGAATCGGATTGATTTCCTTAGCCGATGAGAGAAGTTCCTTACGACCCCAACAGACTTCATGTAGGTTTTCAATAAGAAATCCTTTGACTAATGTTTCATCCTCTTCAAAGCCATTGAGAATCGCTTTGAGCTCTTCTGGTTTGAAAGGGGTACCAGAGAGACGCAACAATTGTTTGAGTGTTATCACTGGATAATCGCTGACAAGATTTCGTAGATATTCTCGACGCAGTTCGACAGGATCGACGTCTGTTCTTGTGTGTACTGCTCTAAAGCCACCGCGGAAGTCTTCAACAATGTGACCTGTTCGAATAAGCGGTTGAACCAACTTTCTAAATTCAGACTGAGTAAGGGCGTGACGTTCTTTAAACAGATTTGGATCGGATTGTGTGCTAAAGAAGTCAACAATATCTACGAGATCCTCTTCAGGAGGAATTCCTCGAATTGTGAGTAAGGTTTCGAAGTGTTCGTACGGCGCCCATACTTGGTGCCCCCTCATATTGACGCCTTTATGAAGTCGGTTTGCACTCGCCATCGATTTCAGATTAGTACGGAAGACTTCACATCGACCTCGTAGGGCAAAATCATCCCTGATTTCTGTAATCGTTTTGAGAGCTAATGTTTCATTTTCATGACGTGTTTCTTGATGTAAATGGTGTTGATGGAAGAGCGCTCGTTCTGCGATTTCACGTGGTTGTGGGTCGACCACACCACCTCTGATCATTCGCCCTCCAACTTGCTTGAAACCAATACGTTCCAAACCAGAACGCATCGGTGCACTCAGTTCAGAAATCGGTTCACTGTTGACATTTGTCAATACAGCAACATCCACGAGTTGATCTGCGTGATTGTCAAGAAGGATATGGAATGCATCACAGAATTCCTCAAAATACGCTGTTGGTACATGCATATCTTTGATTTCAAGATAATCATTGACTTTGAACATGAGAACTTTCCCAACAGGATCAACACCCTTGAACACTGGTAAATACCAACCTCGATCAAGTGCAGACCGCACTTCCCAAATAAATCGAGATACATACGGGTCGGATTGTGTGAGAATACGCATCTGACGATCTTCGCGTCTTGGTGTACGGAGGAGATCGACTTCCTTCGGTGCGCAATAGAAATCTTCTGGATCAGGGACGAGTGCAGTTACTTTTGCAATCCGTCCTTCTTTCTCCAGATTCGATAATGCGACGAGAAGATCTTCGTAATTACGTGATACATAGAATCGTAGCGTGCTTGCTTTGACCGGGCCCATACGACGTACAACTTCTGCAAGTGCATCTTCGAAATCCATAGGCTCGTAAACACCGTGTACCTTGTGGAACAGGGATAGTCTTCTCCTTCGACCAATAACCTCTTCAAATTGCTTTACAAATAACATCTGACGTTCAAGATTTGATATTGCATTCTTTACATCTCGTTCCATTTGACGATGTTCTTCACCTTTCGGGAAATCCTGAACAAGTTCCTGGCGGGTGATGTTTTCTTCAGGTGTGAGTTTTGTAAGAACAACTTCTTCCATGGCGCCAATCCATGGTTCGGGCTTGAGCCCCAATAACATCGGTATGTTGTTCTTCGTTGTATATCCCATTCGGTTGTGTAGTAAACGTCCGCTGATCACATCAGAATCGAGTTGTAGGTCTTTCCAATCCTTGAACCTGAAGTCTTCAATTCTGTACAACAATTCTTGTTGCTTTTGTACGAATACATGTTCATTAAATGCATCAAACACATCAGCATACTTCTTGAACGATTTTTCTAGAACAAGATTTTGAATCCATCTGTATTCAACAACTTCTTCTTCGCCTCCAGTGATGATGTGCTCATCTACTTTCAGAATAAATTCAGCATCATTGGTTTGTGTAAAGAATCCAACTGAAATAACGTTTCTAGTTTCAAGTTCATGAAGAATTCGATTAACTGCCTTCTCTGAGAATGGCAGTCGATTATGGATTATATCTGCAGTCTTTGGCCCTTCCGAACCAAGCATTTCGAGTACCTTTACCCGCATTGCTTCATGTGGATCTCCTACAGTCATCGTTTTCCATTCGGTTGGTCGTGTTCCTTGGAATGCAGTTGCCACTTTGAAAGACATCCCAGAGGTATCATAGTCTCTTAAATCAATAATTGACTCCGATTCATTTGCTGCTAAGCAACCGAGTGTTCCGTGGATTTCAGCCATAAATGGGCTGAACCATTTCCCATCAATTTCAGGCATTTCAGTACCCTCAAGTTTGGTAATTTTTCCTGTCGAACAGAGATGTTCAACCCAACCTCGGATGACTTCATGGCCAATACCTTCCAATTTTTCTTTGTAAAGTGGATTGTTGAATGAACGGTCCAACCCTCCACCATGTTGCATTAACTCAAACAGAGTTTGAGGATCGGTTGGAATAGGGGCTTTGTCGCTGTAATAACGTACAAGTTGTTCAGTGGATAATTCAGTTGCTAATGAACGAGTGCCTAGGAGTCTTCGAAGTACCTCAGGATCAATGTCTTTGACCAAGAATGCTCTTGTTTTCATCGACATCAAGTCTTCAAAGGCAGACATGAACAAACTCATTCCAAGTCGTGAAGGTACTGTCACCTTGGTGTGGACAATTCGTGCATCACCTTCTATGCATGACTGCAAGAATTGGTTAAGGCTAATGATATCGATATCTCCAAAGAGAATCTCGTTCTTCGCTTCCCTCATTAGCAAAGAATTTTCCATCGTTCGATGCCGATTGAGAAGCGCATCAGCTTTTTGCTGGAATTGTTGTGGGCTGATTTCTTCAGATCCAACCCGCTTTGGAATAATCATTGAACGGCCAGCAACTTCCCTAAACCGCTTTGCAAAAATTTGTGTGTTGAGGATATATCGCTCGATGACTTCGATATGATTGTTTGAACGGAAAGCCTCGTACATTTGAGAGGGGTCTACTTCTTGTGCAGTCCGAATCAAGAGTCCATTTTCATCAAAGGATAATTCGATAACGCTTATTCCGGATGTTTCTGCTATACCTGCCATGAAATATCCGAGGGCAGTATTGAATCCGCGACCTCTACAGGTTGTTATGAGATAAGCAGGATGACCGCTCCCAATGATTTGCTCAATGAGAATTCTATTAGGTTCTGGGACTTGGAATGAATCGAGAGTATGTTCTTCCAAGTGACGGGCGATTGCATTTGATACAGGCTTTGAAAGTCCGTATGCTTCTCTCAACATGATTCGAGGGTCTTGTTCCCTACGAAGTGAAATCATACAATGACGAATGAGTGAAAGCAAAGAAGATGAAAGTTCCCTGCTTCGTGATCTGGCTTCTCCCGACCAAGATGGTACAGTAGGTCTGTATCCTGTTACGGAGGCTACATTGACTCTTGTACCTTGAATATTGGTGACTCTGTATGTAGAGCCTCCGAGAAGAATAACATCTCCACCCCGGAGATTGGATACGAAGGAACCTGAGAGTTGTCCGAGAATCGAACCTTCTGCATTGAACACGAGATAGGAATTGTCAGGTGCAATTGTACCGATGTTGGTGTAATAGATCATTCGAGAATAACCACGTTTTCCATATGTGTTCTCTTCCCAGTCGATCCAAACACGCCGTTCTTCCTCGAGCATATCAAGAACTTCAATAAAATCATCATATGCAAAGTTTCTATAATTCCACGCACTAGATACGATTTCATATGCTTCATCAATATCGATTTGATTTATAATAACAAGACCGATAAGGAATTGTGCCACAACATCAAGGCAATTTTCTGGGAAATCGAGTCGGTCCATATCACCTGTTTGAATTGCTGCTTGTAGGGCTGCAAGTTCGATTAAATCATCAACACTGGATGGTAAAAAACGAGCACGAGGTATTCCTCCGACGTGATGACCTGCTCTTCCAATACGTTGCAATGCAGTAGCAATATCACCTGGAGAGCCAAGTTGAATCACCATATCAACAGTACCAATGTCGATACCCATCTCAAGAGATGATGATGTAACGACAGCTCTGAGGTGTCCTTTCTTCAGTTTCTGTTCAACATCAAGTCGAATCTTCTTGTCCATTGAACCATGGTGACCAGCGATCAGGTCTCCTAAATGTGGTCGAAGACGTTGAACAAGTGTTTCTGTCATCTTTCTTGTATTTGCAAACACAAGTGTTGTCGTGTGGGCTGTAATCAAATCAGCGATAACGTCTATGTTCGCATCCAGTATTTTCAACACAGCCATATCACTGAATTTTTGATGTGGAATGATAATGTCCAAATCAAGTTCCCTCGAACCCGAGACTTTAGCAATGTATACTTTTTGTCCATCTCCGCGAGACTCACGGTCATCACTTGCAACAAGATATTCCGCAACAGTTTCCAACGGTTCCATCGTTGCTGAAATTCCAATACGTTGGACTGGACGATCTAAAAGCGTGTCTAGGTATGCAAGTGTAAGTGCTAAGTGAACACCTCTTTTTGTTGGTACGAGGGAGTGCAGTTCGTCAATAATCATGTATTCAACATCACTGATGATTGGTTGAAATCGAGGAGATGTAATGGCAATAGCCAAGCTTTCAGGCGTTGTGATAAGAATATGAGGTGGATTTCGAAGCATCTTTTGACGCTCTGATTGAGGTGTGTCTCCTGTTCGTAATCCAACTTTAATTTCTTGAGCACGATCGGGTAAGAATCGTTCAGAAATTTCGGTCAATGGCCCGATTAAATTTTTCTGTATATCGTTTGCAAGGGCTTTGATTGGTGAAATATAAACACAATGAATACGCTTTTCCAATTTTCCATTAAGCGCCTTTCGAACAAGTTGATCTATAATGGTAAGGAATGCAGTAAGGGTTTTACCAGAACCTGTTGGGGAACAAAGCAACAAATGTCCGCCATCCATAATCGTAGGTATAGCAAGTTTTTGAGGTCGAGTAAAATCAGGGAATTTTTCCTTAAACCAGTTTCGAACTGGAGGGCATAATTTCTCCAATAGGATATCAGTATCATAGGGATTATCTAGATACTCTATCTCAGGCATTTTTTATTCACCAATCTCAGTGGTGCGAGAGCGTTGGTGCTATACATATGATACTTTCGTTCATCACCTAAGCCCAATCAATTCCTTTCTTTCGCTTTCTGATTGTGGAGAACTTGAAATGTCATGTCCAACAGCACACGATGCGGGGATACTGGTATGGTTGATGATACACGACTTGAGCGACTTCAAGGAATGTTGAGGCAACGAGGGATTTTACTTCCTGCTTTCGACCTTTATGGCGGGGCAAAGGGATTGTATGATTTCGGGCCAGTAGGTGGACGCTTGCGCTCAAAAATAAATCAAGCCTGGATTAATCACTGGAGTAGCCTAGGTAATGTTGTAGAAATTTCTTCTCCAACTGTGACTCCATACGAAGTTCTTGAAGCAAGTGGTCACGTCGGAGAATTTTCAGACTTCATGACTCAATGTGGAGAATGTGGTGAGGCAAGCAGGGCTGATACATTATTAGAATCCCACCATCCTAATCCAGATTCATTGAATCTTGGTGATCTGCAATCATTACTCGATGAGGTCTCGCCTAACTGCCCTGCATGTGGAGCCGTTTCATGGTCACCTATTGAAGCACAAAATTTGATGTTTTCAACAACCATTGGTGCAGGTGAATCAGGGCGTCCTGGATTCATGCGTCCTGAAACTGCTCAAGGTATGTTCACCATGTTCCCTGCCTTGTATCGTCACTTTAGAGAGCAATTACCATTTGGAGCCATTCAGGTAGGTAAAGGATATAGAAATGAGATTTCACCACGTCAAGGAATGATCAGGCTAAGAGAATTTAATATGGCTGAAATGGAATATTTCATTGATCCAGAAAGTCCAGAAACGCATGATTTTTCTTCTTGGAAATCGACGCTAATGGCTCTTATTGATGGTGATGGTTGTTTGCACAACCATTCCCTGACTGATGCTGTAGATACTCAGTTGATTCGTCATCAAACAGTTGGCTTTTTCATGGGTAAGACCTATGATTTCCTTCTCGATTTAGGTATTGATGCTGATAAAATACGATTTAGACAACATGCACCAGATGAAATGGCTCATTATGCATCGGATTGTTGGGATGTTGAATTACTCGGTTCCTATGGATGGGTTGAATGCGTAGGTATTGCTCATAGGGGCTGTTATGATTTAGAAGCCCATGAAAAAGCAAGTGGAAGAACGCTTCGAGCTCGAAGAGAATTTTCAGAACCTAAAATTATTGAAATCGATGGTTGGACAATCGATGGAGGAGTTGCAGGACCTGCCTTTAGAGCCGATGCGGGACAAGTTAAAGACCTCGTAGAAGCCCTTGATGCCGATACTGTATTTCCAAGCGATGTTGCACTCAATGATGGTCGAATTTTAACTGTTGAATCCAAACATGTTAAGCGGGTTCAAAAAACTGTAAAGGAAACAGGTGAATTCTATATTCCACATGTTGTTGAGCCCGCATTCGGTATTGATAGGATTCTATGGCATGTTCTGGATCATGCCTATGATGAATCAGAAAAAGGTGGAGAGCCTTATCGTATGCTGAAATTATCTTCACTGGTTGCTCCAGTAGATGTTGTGATTCTTCCATTGTTTGAAAAAGATGGTATGGGTCGTATTGCCTCGGATTTACATAAGCGATGTTGCATGATTCCTAATCTGTTTTCAATGTACGATGCAAGCGGGTCAATTGGTAAGCGTTATGCTCGAGCCGATGAGATTGGTGTTCCGCTCTGTATTACTGTAGATCATCAATCACTTGAAGATAATACGGTTACCATGCGAACAAGAGATGATGCTTCGCAAATCAGAATTTCAATTGATGAATTACCGTTTCTTTGATTCGAAGAAGCACCTTCAAGAACCGCCGTCATGATGATGGGATATGAGCGGCGCATCTGACTGGACAGAGCGCCATCGTCCGATGTCTGAACATCAATTAGAAGGTAATGAAATCCAAAGACGCCAGATACGTGAATGGCTTGACGGTTGGATAAATGGTAATCCTAAGAAGAAAGGAATACTGCTTGTTGGCCCACCTGGCGTCGGAAAAACCACTGTAGCTCGTGCAATTGCAAATGACTTGGGCTGGACTGTTATTGAATTGAATGCAAGCGATTCGAGGAATGCTGCTGCAATCCGAAAAGCAGCAACTCAAGGCTCAACACACCGCTCCCTTTTCCACGATCCGAATAAACCTCTTCAAAGAACTCTTATTCTCTTAGATGAAGTTGATCATATTGGAGGCGGGTTACGAAAGGTAAGCGAAGATCGTATTCGAAAGGAGTTGGAAGAAGATTCTGTCTCGCTTTCTGGTGATTCTGGAGGGAAAGCGGAATTATTACGACTTCTTGAAGCCACAAAGCAACCAGTTATCTTGGCATGTAATGATGTCATGGGCTTATGGGGTCGATCCTCATCGACATGGAGGAATACCAAAGATCGTTTTTCAAAACATTTAGTCACCATCAATTTTGACCGTGTATCAAATGAGGCTCTTCGGAGGATTGCACGCCGTGTTTTACGTGAAGAAAACATTGAATTCACAGAAGACGCCATTGAGTCGTTGATTCAAGGAAATCATGGAGATTTACGTGCGCTTGTGCGGGACCTACAAGTTCTTTCAACTGGTTCTGTTTCATCATTAACGAAAGAACAGGTAACAGAACATCTTGAGGCTGGTGTCCGTGATGTTACTACCGAAGTATTTCCTGGTATGGAAAACTTGTATCGAACTCGCACAGCACAAGAAGCAGTTCAACTTGGCAGAACCATAGATAAACAACCATCAGATCTCATGAATTGGGTTCATTGGAACAATTCATCACTGTTTGGTAATGATGACTCAATCCAAAGGGCTTCGAATGCTCTAATTGTAGCTGACAAGTCAGTGGAAAGTCGATACCGAGATTTGGCCCACCATTCTTCGTATTGGACTCTCCATCTATCATCTCTCTCTGCGAGTGTTGCTAATTCTAAGCCACTTGAAGGTCGTATCTATGCGAGTTATCCTCATTACCTGCGTCGTTCAGGTTCTTGGACTCGTCCTGCAATTATCTCACATCTATCCGACATGTCGAAAACAAGTAAATCGACTATTCGTAGGGAATTTTTACCATTATTATCAGCACTGAGCAGAGAAGATTCTGTAATAGGTAGTCCTAATGAATTTGCAATTTCATTGTCTCTTGGACTCAGTTCAGAGGAACATGCAACTTTGTGCAATATGCCAGTAAGTAGAAAATCTACGAAAGCCATGATGAAAGCATTTGATGATGCCGAACAACGATGGAAAGAACCGGCAATAGAGGAGATTATTGAAGAAATACCTGCTGAAGAACCTGTACAGAAAGTCATTGAAGAAGTTGTTGAAGAACCTACTATTGATTCAGCTCAACGTACTTTATTTTGATTCTTCAATAGGTTCTCTCGAAATCATTCGTCGCAATCGTGCTAAAGCACCACGATTTGTTTGATCTTTCGATTCTGATTTCCAAGTATGAGGATGAAGAAGGATAACTGCAGTGAGCAATTCCAATCTTCCAAACCACATGAGAATTGAGGTCCAAATTAACGCACCTGAATTCAATCCAGCCCAGGTTTCTGTCGGCCCATAGTTTCCTAGAGTCGGACCTGTGTTGCCTAAACTTGAGGCTACTAATGCAAGAATGGATTCGAAATTTTCTCCAGGTATTACTAACGCAAGTATGATCGAGGATATTGCAAACAATCCTATCCAAACGAAGAGCATCCCAATGATTAAACCGAGTTGTTGGTCACCAACAACGCGATCGTTCATTCGAATTTTTTGAACCTTCCTTGGCTGTGCTATTCTCACCAATTCTCGCATCGCTACTTTGAATGCAAGATTGACTCGCATCAATTTTAATCCACCACTCGTACTTCCAGCACATGCTCCAATAATCATCAGAACAAAGAGCAAAAGGTGGGTAAATACAGGCCATTGCATATAATCTGTCGACGTATAACCTGTTGATGTTCCAATCGACACTACGTGGAATAAACTGTCGATGAATGAATCTGTTGTTGTGTAATCTCTTGTGACCAATAGTGCAATTGTTACGAAAAGGAATGTCGTCAAAATGTACACAAGATAATTTTTGAATTCTTCATCTTGTGTCGCTTTCTTGAATTGTCCTTCACGAATAAACCACAATAATGTGAAATTAATTCCACCGATGAACATAAAGAAGATAATGATCAATTCAACAGTATAGGATTCAAAATGACCAATACTTGCATCATATGTAGAGAAACCACCAGTTGGCATCGTTGTTAATGCATGATTTATTGAATCAAACCAGTCGAGTTTTCCAATCGTAATCAATAAACCGAATTCAAGTATAGTCAAGACAAGATAAAGAGTCCAAAGTGCAAGTGCTGTTTCTTGTAACTTCGGTTTCAATCTTGATAATGATGGGCCTGTTAATTCGGCTCGAGCAAGGGCCATTCCTCCACCAATAACTCGGGAAAGAATCATCATTCCTAACATAATGATACCCATTCCTCCAAACCATTGGGTAAGTGATCTCCAAAGAAGCAAACCTCGAGGTTGTGAATTTATACAATCCATTCCTGGATAACAACTTGGACTCATTGATGTGGAAATTACTGTCGCTCCAGTCGTTGTAAAACCAGACATGGATTCGAACCATGAATTAACCGCACCCCGTAGTATATCGGCAAGATCGGATCCCTCTGTAAATGGTCCATGGAAGACGCCTCCTAGCCAATAGGGAAGGGCTCCGACAAAGACTGCAAGTGGCCAAACCAGTGCAACTGCTGCAAAGGCTTCTCGATCTCGCAAGCGTGTATGTGTGTTTCTTCTTGTTCCAAATCGCAACATGATGAAACCGATGAATAATGACAAACCTGCTGGTAGAGAGAACGCTCGAATTGCTAAATCCCAATCATCCATGAAGCCCGTGAGTATTGCACAAAGAACGAGAGGTATAGTCAACGCAACCAATGTCCAACCAAGGATAAGACCAAGTACGTCAAAACGCATGATTACACCTTAAATCTCTTCTCAAGATCACCGACTCTATCAGGTCGGCAGAACAGTATGAGTCGATCTCCGTCAACAATGGTTTTTTCTCTTGATGGACGTAAGGTCTCCCAACCACCCATCGTGTTCCTTCGTTGAATGAAAGCGATTCTAGCCCAATCGGGTATACCTGAATCACCAACTCTCTTGCCTACGAATTTGGTTGCACTAGAAACTGGGAGGCTGATACCAACAATGTCTGGAATATTTGAGAGAATTGCGTAGGCTCCAGCAGCTCTTGTGTGAATATGTGCTAGGATATTATCCACTGCAACACGCTTAATGTCTACTGCAAAGGTAATTCCCATCCGCTGTGTAACCTTAACCAAATCTGAGTCTTTTAGAATCAATCCAGTGCGTGTGACACCCATGTCATTCGCAAGAAGAGCAGCAGCGATGGAAATGTGGTCATCTTCCAAGGCTGCAATTGCGATATGATGTTCATTTATTCCAATTTCAGTGAGAATGTTTCGATCGAGGAAATCTCCATGGATCACCTCAATATTTCCATGGGAACCGATTTCAGATCCTGATAAATTGTTGGCGATGTTCAAATCTCGTTCGATGACAGTAACAAATGCTCCACTACGCAACCAATCCTTAGCAATACGCTTTCCAATTTCTGTTGCTCCAATAATTGCAACCTTCGGCTTGGTTGGGAAATCAATAGACTCATGGCCAAAAGAGGTAAGAATACGACTAAAGGAAGCAAGGCCAGTTGTTGCAACTGCAATTCTATCCTTTGGCATTAAGGAGAAATCCTTATTTGGAACGGTACTGATTTCACCGTCTCTCTTTACTCCGACAATAAGAGGTAAACCGCCTTCGACACCTAAACTGGCTTCAGCAAGAGTTTGATAGATTACATTCGAGGCATTTTGTGTAACATTTAGTTCAATGATGTATGCTTCATGTCCAAATGGAATAACCTCTTCAATTGCAGAAGATCGTAATCCACTGGAAAGCCTACGTATTGCGCCATCGACTGGATCAATTGCATAATCAACAGAAGCCCACCGACTCAGATGTCCTTGAGCGTGCTCATCAACATAATGCGGATTTCTAAATCGACCTATGGAGAGGAGTGTCTTTTGAATTGAAGATCCGTTTTGTCGTTTATGCTCGTCCTCTGCAAGAGCACAAGCAATGAGATTACGGTCATCTGAATCCGTAACTGCAACGAACACTGTCGCATCACCAATCCCTGCCTCAATCAACGAATCACGTGATGTAATATCGCCGTGGATAACCAATGCATCAAGAGATTGAGCATTTTTAACTGCCCTGGAGTCATTGTCGATAAGAACAACATCCATCGTTTCTGCACGCATAGCACGAGCTAATTCTGCCCCTACTCTTCCAGCACCGCCAATAATCACTCGCATTCACATCACCTCATTGATAGACAGGGAATTTGCCCCCGCCATAATTTATTGATCCAACCGTATCAAACGTACGGTCACGCTCAACATCTTGGTTATCACCATCACTATCTGAAAATAAGAGTGGTCTGTAGAACGCATTGATGTATGCTCCAGTTGGATCTGGCTTCTCAATCCAATCAATAAGTGCAGAAGATGTGTGAAGAAGCCACTTATTGTTGGTGACATCAACCGATGCTTCAACAAAACATGTATTCAATTCTATATTATTTTCATTACACCATTCATCAGACATTGGAAGTTGAATATATCCCCAAGCATGCGCTTCCCATTGAGTGAAGGTTTTACTCGACAATACGCCAAAAACATACCATCCAGGAACGCCACGAACCCTAAGCATGCTTAGAAATGCATTCGTTTGTTCATCACAATCGCCTATACCTGCAGCCAAACAACTTGACCCACTACGCGAGGGGCTCGGTGCATCCTCGTCATATTCGATATTATCACGGATGTAATCGAAGGCTCCACGTACGAAATCGTAAACGTTGTCATTTCCTTCAGGAAGGTTACTCTCAACACTCGCTACTGCGGCAATGACGTTTGCGGCAGTTCCATCAATTGCGTAATCGGCACGATTTTTATTGTACCATTTAGCATATGATGGATTGTTGGTCCCTGTGAAAGTATTTTCTCTTACACCATTGCCTCGATTAGCGAAATCTGCAAAGGTGCCACTGGATTCAGAAGTAATACCAGTTGTAAAACCAGGCACTCGTGGATCGATGTTGTCCAAATCGCCATCCCAGGTGTAGGATTTTGTTTTGATTGTAGTTTGATATTCAAATGTGGTCGATTCGGATGGACCTAAGTTTAGTTTAACCTTCACACAAGGTCCTCCGATACAGAAATCATTGCCAGAGCCTGAAGTACCTGGCCACCAAACCTCATGCCCGTTTGATGTAACGATTTTATCAGCCACCATTCGAGGGGGAATACCTTCGAGAGGTATGTTAATTGTTTGCCCATCTATGATCAACTCAATTTTCGTCACATCTTGAATTACTTGATTAGGGGCAGAAGTTGTCCCATCTGTATAAACAAATGTTGAGCTTTGTCCTTCTAGTGCCTTGATGTCAGGAGATATTGGTAAGGTTTCTAACATATACTCTGCCGTATTTGAATCAGCATTTGCTGTAGAGACAATTCGATTTAGTGTATAATCTGCTTCAACATCATAGACCATATAACCCAGTGTTGGATTTTCAAGGAATTCTTTGAGATCTCCGACTTCAGATAATACATGCTCTCTGGCTTGTGGTGACAGCATAATGAATGCAACGAGACCAAGCATAACCACTGTGCGGAATCTGTTCCTACCCCCTTTGAGTATATTCTTGCTTCTTCCACGATCTGTCTGGACATAACCTCGACGTTTTGGCGCAGTCGTCATCTTGTAGGTATTGGCCCCGGTATGTCGGTCAAGTTGAATTCCAATTCGTTCGTTCATGATACGATTGCTAGCAAGAACTCTACCACAAGAGTAACAGATGGTATCGCCATCCATCGTCGGAGAATCGCAGTAAGGGCAGGAGCCCATAGAGAATTGGTTAGCCATTCATCGTTTAATGGTTGTGTGAGATGACCGACCAATCCTTTGATAGGGGAGGTCGGAGCGGAAATTTCATTCCTGTTCCTCAGCATTGGCATGATCGACATAGAAAATAGTGCCTTGCGGAGGTGTTTGATTCATATTCTGCTTTGCATTTTTCGCATCACGAACTTTATCAGCCTGCATTCTACGCCACCTACGCTTCCCTTCTTTAGGAACCGAATCCCAAACCCACTTCTCGGCATTATCTTTGACAAGTAGAACTGGTGGTATGATGAAGATCCATGCGATTGGGTTAAACCAGGCGTAGTAGAACATTGTCAGAGATAACGTTCTCCAAAACGTAGTTCTTAGAATAGCCCCCCAACGCTTCCCTTTCAGCATAAGCGTTCCATGAAATGTTGTGATAAGACCTTCTACACGTGGTGCGAAGAATGCAAGTAATAGGACCGTAAGATAATCCTCAATGTCATCCATTTCAGTGGCAAGTTTTCTTTGAATCAGTACGATGGCTAACATTCCACCAACAGCTAGGCCGAGTGCCCACCCACTTGTTGCTTGAGAACCTCCTTTTCTTACGCGTTGTCTTCGAAGTAAAAGGTGCATACCAATCGTTGCAAGTAACGGTACAAGTATAAATTGAATAATGTTCAATTCTCCATTCCCTGCATTATTTATTGCTGCGTTAAAGTAAGGAATGAACAACGAATTATCTGCATATGATGCATATGCACCACCGAGTAAAATACCCCAAAAGACTTGATTCCATGCAGTTGGGAGATCGTAAAACCCAGAATATTTTGTCATCACGCCACGCCAACCTAGCGTCATTCCAATAAGGCCGCATACTGCAGCGATTTGGAACACGAGGAATTGATTGACCACGTCCTTCCCTATTGCCTCGCATACATGAATGCATAGGAAAAATCGAAGGGAATGAGTTCAAACACCTCCTATGTTTGAGAGGACCATGGCGAGATTACTCCTATTCGGTGGGAAGGGTGGCGTTGGTAAGACAACAACGTCCGCATCAACTGCAGTATGGCTTGCAGATT
>CAXDRT010000011.1:0-26002 GCA_963991835.1 uncultured euryarchaeote | reverse complement strand
GACAGAGGGTACTCCAATGCATCTTGGCCTTGATATCCCATTAGAGCAGATCTGGGAATCTCTTCTGCATCATTTGTCACGCCTGGCGCCTTGGCTATCGCGAACAAATGCAGTTTCTGTACATCGATGCAACGATTTGATTGGCTGTTCTCCTGAGGAGTGGTCTCAATGGCTTGAAGGAGAAAGTATACCGCAGATGGGGGGGCGTCTCGGACAGCTCTTACTTGCAGACTTTGCTCTGACCGCTGCAGGACCGATTGCTTCAGAGTGGTCACTTGAATCAGAATCAGGGAGATTCATTGAACTAAATGGACTTGACGATCAACTTGATTCAGCGATGATGAAAATCTATGGCCGAATCGATAGAGTCGACGCACTTGTCCTTGATGCTGATTTACTTGATCAGGTAAGGCAAAAGGGGCTAATTGGTGACGAGGGGGATTTGATTCCTCTAAATTTTGATGGCGATGGCCCTTCTGCAAGCCGATTTATTATCATCAGGGATTTGAAAACAATTGAAGGGCCAGACCCGAAAAAGATTGGTTTGCGGCATGCAGAAGGGTTGTTTAAAGAAATTCAACTTGCACTTTATGCTCGTGCTTGGGAGATTGCCCATCCAGGAGATCGTGTCATTGGAGTGGGTATTTCAGAGGTTGGAGATACAACGCGGCATTTCGTCGAACTAGATCCAACCTTTGCATTTATTCCCGAGGAGGTACACTTGGGGGAGAGAACATCGTTTTCAAGCAATCACTACAGAATCCCAGGCGAGGTAAATACGCCAACTAGCAATCCATTTAGAGCGTGGATAAGCTCTCGCCTTACCACTGCAATCCGGGCTAAAAATGCGAGCGATTCTGGATGGAATCACCCAACGCCAGGTAAACATTGCAGTTATTGTTCACTTGCAAATTCTTGTCCTTCAGCCTCGATAGGAGTTGATGTGAAATGATGCCTTTCAATCGAAGCCAACGGTTGGGTCTGAATCTTGATCAGCACATTGCATTGGATGCTGGGGCGGGAACAGGAAAAACGACAGTCATGGCAGAGCGGTATGTTCAGCACCTCCTATCCTCTGAACAAAGAGCTACTTGCGTACTACCTTCGCCATTACGAAATGAGCCTTATGGTGCTGGAAGAGTAAAGGCTGCAAAGAAAGACAGGACTCCATTGAATGAATGGAAGGGGCTTCTTCCCCAAGAAATTGTAGCCATCACCTTCACGAGAAAAGCTGCTGCAGAATTGCGTTCGAGAATACGCAGTAGAATTCAATCTCTTCGAGCAGAGCCCGTAAAAAAGACCGACAGGTTAGGTATCCATGACCCTCGACTTCGACATCAGGGCGATGTTTCAATGTTGATGTCGTTACTTGAAGCAGCCCCAATTTCGACGATTGACTCATTCTTAGGGGAAGTACTTGCGCCACATATTGACCTTGTAGCATTGCACTTGAGCAGGGATCAATTACCTGATGAACAAGCTCCATTATTAAGGACACAAGCCCTTAATGCGGCTTGGAGAATTCGAAATGCAAGAGATGGATTTGAAGCAGGGTTGACCCAGTCCTGTGAAGAATTCATTGAAGCTCGAAACCGCCTTGCAATTCGATTAGGAGGGCAATCTTCTGCTCAAACAGTTCTCACAGGTTTGCTTGAATCTTCGCTGTTCGTTGAGGAATCAAAACGAAGATTACGAGCCAGATCCATACGAAACGAATTACCATGGGACGGATCCTCGCCTCCAGACTATCGACTCATTGAGGATATGATTCTCGAACGTTGCGGGGATCTCATTGACGGTGTGGTAGAAGATGCATATGAGTACCTAAATCAGTGGGTTGAAGTCTTTACAAAGGATGGACGTCATGCATTTTTGGTTAATCCAAGCGGCGCTCCAAACGAAAACACTCGCTTCAATCAACTTTCACAATTAGCTCGAGAACCACTCCCAACAACTCCAATTTCTAGACTTCAATGGATTCATCAGGTGATCGTATCTCTCTGTTCCCCAGGTCAAGTAGAGAAGTCCACTCCAACGATTTTGAATTCTGGTGGATTTCATAGCCAAACAATTGGAGGATGGCATTCGGGTCTTGTAAAATGGTCAAGTGTCTCTTTCTCTGGAATCACTCAAAAAGAATCCAAGGCCATCACAAAAGGGATTCAAAACGAAGCCAAAGAAGCAGCGACATTGCTTCGTAATCGTTTCCACAATCCAGAAGACGGGCGTCTTCTGATGATGCTTTCACGAGCCTCTTATGCTCTTAACCCTCTTCGAGATTTTGATTTCCGGGATGCTAACGAAAAATACGATGTTACGGGTCTTAACACCTCACCTTGCCGAGATCCACCAGAAGGCAATCTACGTGTATCGAGTGATCTCCAAGTCGAAGTGCTTGACGATTTGTACACTGTGCATGCCGGTTGCCAAGATCTTCTTCGTCACCTCAAGGCTCAAGAAGAGGCCCATGATTTCGATGATGTTCAATTAATGGTGGGCGATTTACTTCTTGTCCGTTGTCCAGAAATTGTTCGACATTGGTACCCACCTCAAGCGGTTCAAGCATTGGACGACTTAGGTGAAGAAGCATGGACTGACGAGCACATTCGAAGAGCGTTGAGTCTGATGCAAGGCGATGAAGAAAAACAAAATGATCTCCGAAGACGATATTCTCTTCTGCAACAAATACGCGCAAGATATGGAGCGTTCATCATCGATGAATATCAGGATACAAATCCAGAACACGCACGTCTTCTAGCACGGTTGTGGGGTCATAGAATAGATGGGTCGGATGAAACACCAAATCCGCTTGGTCCTTGGGATCCGACGGTCTGTATTGTCGGAGATATGAAGCAGAGCATATATCGATTTAGACAGGCGGAAGTGACTGTAATGCGTCGAATGGTTGCCTCCATTCGTCTAGCTAATCGCTTGGAAGAACATGAACCAAGGATGGAACACCTCATTCAGCAAGGGCATGGCCGAGATCCTCGGCCAGTTGGTGCTGGGGGAGAAACAGGTTCCTTCATCCAAGCAAGCGAAATTTCGTCAGATGAATCGTCTGCAACATGGGATTATGTATCCTTTGGAATCAATGATTTTGGTACAGCAATAGATGACCCAGTCATTCATCAACGCCAAGAAGGACACATTGAACTAACAACAAACTTCCGTACAGCGCCCCGTTTACTTAACACCTTGAATCATATTTTTGATGACACATTCTCTGAACGCCATCATCAATTCCCAGGGGAATTCCATGCTACCGCCCAACCTCTTCATGCAGGAAGAGAAACCGATAGAGATGGTGTGATTGAATGGCTATTGCCAACTCAAACAGAAATAGATGCTCTACCATTGGATTTGGGAACAGGATACCACCTCTTTGATTCAGAATCTGCGAATCCTCGACACCTTGAACACGAACTCATAGCCGCAAGATTAGATTCTCTTGTCAGAGGCTATGCAACCAGATTATGGTCCACTGAAGAACAGGAATATGTAGATATTGAGCCAGAGGATGTTATCTCTCCCGAAGATGTTATGATTCTTGTTCACTCAAGGAAACACATCCCTGATTTGATTAAGAGATTACAAAGTCGAGGGTTACCGGTATTGGCAGATAAACAAGGGCAGTTGTTACAACAACCAGTCGTCAAACCTCTACTTTCAGTTCTTTCACTTCTGGCTAAACCATCTTCAAGGTTGGCCGCACATGGGCTCGTTCGTTCTCCAATAGTGGGGGCAACCTCAGTTCAAATCGAAGAGATCTTTGAAGAAAAAGACGTTGAGAATTACTGGAACCACATATCCGCTTATTTTGGTGAAACATTGATCGGGGATCTCATGTCGCTCCTCTCACAACTTATTGGAAAAGGTGCTCTTCACGAAATATTTGATGCTGTGCTGGACTACAGCGACCTTTTGACGACGTATCCCGACGAGTCAGAGCGCCAAGTTGCTGAGACTTGGTGTGCGTTGTTGTATAAAATAGGCACAGAATGTGGTCATGAGCCGAGTGCAATGCTCGCCAAGATGAATGCCTTAGCTTCTCTTGAAAACAAAGGCCCTCAGGCGACATCTTCACCTACGAGTGGTGCGATTCAGATTATGACAATTCACGGCGCGAAGGGATTACAGGCCCCAGTTGTTATCGTAACAGGATTGTTTGAAGCAGGCCGACGCAGTTCAAGCAATGATGCTCAAAAGAATGTCTTAATCACGCCTGATGTTATTGCAGGAAGAATACAACCCTGGAAGTCAAAAGATAAGCCACTTGATGGCCTTTGGATGCTCGCAAATCAAATGAATAAGGCTCAGAATTTAGCTGAGTTGCGACGGCAATTCTATGTGGCACTCACCAGAGTACGAGATCGTCTTATCTTCGTAGGCTCCCCATCAAAGACGAGTACAATGTCATCAGACGGATTCATTTTGGCAACGGGTAATATCTCGGGAAATAACATGGGGGATTTACTCTTGGATGGGTTGCGTTACATGGGTGTAAACTCAAATGTTGAACAACCATGGAGTTTGGAGGGGGATACTCCAGAAGAGCGGTTAAGTGATTATGCAAGCATTGAATTAATTCTTGACCCGTTGAGCGTTTTTACATCATCTGGCTTCCCATCCGATTCATTGCAAGAAGCCAGAATTTATCACCATCCAAATTGCTTTACTCAGCAAACACCGATATCAGTTCTCAATGAATGGCTCGAAATCGAATCACGTTTAGATTATGATTTCGATGAAGCATCTGAAAACGAAGTCGTAACGATTTCCCCGTCCTTCAAAATGACTGCACATGGCTTGGATGCGGCGAATTCTTGTCGTAGAAGATTCTGGTTAAATCATGTACGAGGCTGGCAAACCGAGCCCTTCAATATCGAATATATTGCAAGAATGAACCCCTCTGATGAGGAACTTAAGGATCGAACTGGCGGTGAGGATTACGATGGCGAGGCGTATGTTGGTTGGCCTTCAGCAACTTCATTTGGTTCAATGTTCCATCGCCTAGTTGAGATCGGTCTTGCAAATCCGGCGACCATGAAATCAAAAGAATTCCCGCTTTCTTCCGAGTGGCTAAATGGCCAAGAAAATCGCTTACTTGAAACGAAAGAAATCGATGATGCGATTACCTCGGAGCCAGAATGGCACAAATTATCCTATGATGAACAGCAACAAACTCGAAAGAGAATTATCGAACTTGCTCAATTATTGTCAGATGGTCTATTAGGGAAATTAACCGATGGTGAGGAAGTAAATGGCCAGTCAATCGAAGGATTACAAACTGAAGCCTCGTTTTATTTCACGAAAGATGTCGAATTAAACGATGTATATTCTAATCCGACTTCAGGTCTCTCCCAAACAATTGTAACTCAAATTGAGAATGTTGCCATCATATTTGAAGGACAAGCAGATATTGTCTTAGCAGGCTGCGAAGGAGCCGATAAATGGCTTCAAGTTGGTGACTTGAAAACCTCTGGTTCCAGAACAGATGACCTGTCTGAACATGCCTTACAACAAGAAATTGGAGATTGGAATTCATCCACTCCACAAAACGCTGAAGAGATTGAGATGTTACGAAACCATCGGCTTCAACTCACGCTTTATTCAATGGTATTTGACAAGCAAGAATCATTCAAACCTGCTGATCAACGTCGAAGAGTCAAACCACCAGCTCTTCTCATTAGTACGTCTGGAAGACTCGTTCAAATGCCTATTGAAATGTATGAAGAAGCCCAAAATGAACTCTCAACACTTCTCGAATGGATTGCGAAATTAACTGCAAATAGAGATGGTGTTAGCGAGCCCAAAAGACTTCCAATGGATTCAATCGATACTTGTAAAAAGTGCCCATTTTTCAAAGGAGAACTTCGAATGTGTGGGCCTGATGGTGTGGATTTAGGGATTGATGTTTAAGCCCTTTTTCCGAGAATTGCTAATGTTCCAGGCTTCCCGTCATGAGCATTTGCTCGCCAAGCATGAACTGCTTGAAATCCAACGTCGTTCCACATTTGAATCCATTCGCTTTCTGTAAATGTTGACATATGAACATCGAGGGCTTCAGGCCACCCAAGACTTTCTTCATGTTCTGCGTAATGATCGATTCCAATTACGGCCCATCCACCTTCTTCCAACCAATCGTCGTGTATCGACTGCAACATACCTTTGGGATCTTTCAGATAATACAGAAATTCCATTGAATGAACGAATTGGTATGTTTTTTCTGGTTTTGTTTCAGGGAATTTCGCACAATGGTACGTATTGATGAAATCAACTTCTTTCGCTTTCTCAATCATGTGCTCTGCGCCATCATAACCAACGGCTTCAACGCAAGCAGGATGCTGAGAAAGTTTTCTTACAACCCAACCGTTTCCACATCCGAGATCTACTGCTGAAAATGCGACACGACCGTCCAAGACCCGCTCCATAGCAACGTCAATCATTTCGTTTACAGCATTAGCATGTCCTCGTTCCATTCCTTCATCCTTACCAAGATGTGCCCAGTGATTGAAAACGTCTGTTGCTTCCTTCATGCCTCTCCGAAGGCATCTATGAAAAAAAGGCATCGAAAGCAACATCATCCGACTTCGCTTGGAAGTACCATGAGCATCAATTCACAATCAATCGACGACGTCTTGTTTCCAAAAAACGAGGCATACGCAACTGGTATGCTAACGGTTTCGCAACGACATACCATCGCTTGGGAATGCAGCGGGAACCCAGACGGTATACCAGTTATTGTCATCCACGGCGGTCCAGGCGGCGGAAGTCAACCATCATATCGCAGGTATTTCGATCCCCAGAAATGGAACATCATCCAATTTGATCAGCGAGGTTGTGGCCAATCAACTCCTTACGCGGACCTAGAAGAAAATACAACAATGCATCTTGTTTCAGATATTGAAGCACTTCGTGAACACTTCGGGATTGAGACATGGCACGTTTTCGGAGGATCATGGGGCTCGACCCTTTCTCTCATCTATGGGCAAAATCATCCAGAACGTGTTCGTTCGTTTATACTAAGAGGAATTTTCATGTGCCGAAAATCTGAACTTCATTGGTTCTATCAAGACGGAGCAAGCCATGTCTTCCCAGATGCCTTTGAGCCATATTACAATCATATTCCAGCAGGTGAACAAGACGCTCTTATCCCAGCATACTACAAACGGCTAACAGACGAAAATATCGATGTTCGAAGAGCTGCTGCTAAGGAATGGACGCGTTGGGAGATGGCAACGAGCAGGCTCTTCCCAGACCCATCTTATCTTGAAAAAGCAGAAGATCTTGATTTTGCAGTAGCATTTGCTCGAATAGAATGCCATTATTTCATTAATGAAATATTTGTTGAGGAAGCTTACATACTGAATAATTCATCAATTATTGAACACATCCCTACTGTAATCGTACAGGGCCGATACGACATGGTTTGTCCAGTAAAAAGTGCATGGGAACTGCACAAGAAATTACCCGCCTCAGAACTCATTATCGTTCCAGATGCTGGACATTCTATGGGCGAGGTTTCGATTGCAAAGTCCCTGGTGAATGCGACAAATGTCATTTAGAGGCGTTATCTTACTAAATTAGTAAATGACGAGTATAGATGTGATAAGGGAGAAGTAGGAGTCGGAATCATGGCCAGAGATTCAAGGAGAGGCACAAACGGTTCATTTCGAATGTTTGTCTATTTGGGAATGCTTCTGTTGATGCCTATGAGTGGCATGGCAGAAAACGATACGTCCTTGGCCATCGACTGCTCAACAGTCACTGTTGAGGCTGGAGAAGAAAGTGACTGCACCATTGACCTAAGCGACCATCCTGGAGTGTCTTCAATTCGATATGAATATGTTCATTCTTCAACAAATACTGAAACATCTTCATCTGTGATAAGCACAGGAGCAGTTCATACTTGTGGAATACTTGAAAATGGCTCTGCGATGTGTTGGGGCCGAGATACGAACGGCCAACTTGGTGATGGTGGAGAGGCGGCAACGAATATCAGGCCAAGCACATACATCGATGTACCAAACGATGTCACGATATCACAAATCTTTGCTGGGCCATTTAGGACGTGTGTAATTTTTAGCAACGATGCAACACAATGCTGGGGATTTAACGAAAATGGTCAAAGCGGTGATGAATCCACAAATACCTACAAATCACCAACGAATGCTGTGAATTTCCCAGAGGGTCGCTTTGCTAAATCAATAGGAATGGGGCATAAACACACATGTGCAATTTTAGATAATGATCAACTTGCTTGCTGGGGTGCTGATTTGCACGGCTCTCTAGGAAACGGAGAATCAAATTCTGAAGATGAGTATTCGCCTGTTATCATATCCACTCCCGCAGATCGAACAACGGTTAAGGTTGAAGCAGGAGTAAGCCACACATGTATTCTCATGGATGATGGAGGGATTATGTGCTGGGGTCGAGATAATGCTGGCCAACTCGGCAACGGAGAAAGCAGTCCCACTACATACGCCCCTGAATCCGACGTCATACTGCCAGAAGGCAGGGTCGCAACCGATTTTTCACTTGGCAATGAGCATTCATGCGCAATTTTAGACAATGACTCTGTCGTCTGTTGGGGGATGAATAATTACGGACAACTTGGAGATAATTCTACAACGAATGCCAAAAGTCCTACGTTTGTACATTTGCCAAATGGATCTAAAGCGACTAAGATTAGTTCTGGATCTGGCCATACTTGTGCAACAATTGATAATGGAAGTTTGTATTGTTGGGGGCATAACAAAAACAGTCGCTTAGGCATTGGTACGAGCGGAGGAGTTCACACAATCCCAATGTTTGTATCAGCAAATCAAAGCATCGTTGAAATTAGTGCTTCTGCAGAACACACTTGTGTTCTTTCTGAGAACGGGTCTATTTCCTGTTGGGGGCGTAATAATTACGGCCAACTTGGATTAGGGCATACCAGTGAACGAAATACTCCAAATCAATTAGATTGGAACAGCGCTCCTTTTTCATCCATATACGGCCCAGCTCCAGTTGAGGCATGGGAAAATGAACAACCTATGCGTGGAAGGGCGATTTCTGGTGAAAATAACATTTGGAATCTCCGTTTGGAAGTTCCAGAATCGATTGAATTAGGGAATTATGACTTGGAGATAACACTCCTGAAAATAGGAGGAGTACGATCAACATTGCTCATAGACGATGCACTTCAGATTTCAGAGAAGAGTGCGTCGGATGATTTGGAAGATCGAAACACCATCTACATGGCGATAGGAGGAGGGGCGGCTGTACTGTTCTTATTGCTCCTATTCTTTAGGAAAAAGGGTACAGAATCGCCAGACATCCCAGAAATAAAGAAACGGAAGCCTCGAGAAGGGCCATCACAGAAATTCTAATGCTCCCAAAGTATTAGCATATGGAGTCATACAAAAACAGTCTCAATGAAGCGTCGGCTTCATAGTGTATAGGCGGCTGGGTTGAATCGGAGGCATTCCTCCAGGTGAGTAAATGACTGAAGAAGGGACAATCACACCAGAAATTCAAATCAATCAACTTGAAGACGCTTTAGCAACGGAAACAGACCGTTTGAAGAAGCTCTTTGCTGCATACGAAGCGCAAGAAAAAGAACTTGTAGATGCTCGTGCAGAAATCGAAGTTCTTGAGAAAGAAATTATCGATAAAGAAATTGAGCGAGAAGCACAAGAATCACTTATCGCAGAAAAAGATTTCAGAACTCGCGAACTTGAAATGAAGGCTACAAAAGCAGACAAGCGCGTTGAACATCTTCAACCGGCTCTCCAGACAATGGAAGAGAAGTATTCACGTGAGAAAGATCGTCTCGGCAAAGTTTTCGGCATTGCAGAAGAACTCGATAACGATTTGAAACTTGCAGTTACTGAAATGAAGGCTCGAGATGACTGGTATGTGTCTCACATGACCCTCTTCGAGGACCTCAACAAAGCCATCAAGGAACGATATGAGATGATTGAACGAGCAGTTGAATCTGAACGACAATCTCAACACATGTCTCGTGCATTCACAGAACGAATGGATGAGATGGTCGAAGCCAGAGCAGAAGAAATGGCGAATGAAGAACCTGAAGCACCAACTGAAGAAACAGTTGAACCAGAAGAAGTCGCCGAAGAAGTCGCTTCTGAAGAACCAGTCGAAGAAACCGAAGAGGAAACTCCTGAGGAATCCGTTGAAGAAGAAGCTGCTGAAGAAGAAGCCGCAGAAACTTCTGAAGAACCTGCAACATGGAACGCTGATGTCGATCCATGGGCAGACAACTGAGGTGATTGAAGTTGGGAGGCCTCGCTCAAGGGGGTCATGCGCCCGTTGGTACATTTTTACTTGCAGGTATTGCAATTCTTGTTGGCGGAATCTATCTTGATTCCTTGTACGGACTCATGCCTTTGGCAGGAGTACTTTGCTTGATGATTTCAGCATTCTTTGCTAATTTTTGGAGAGATCCTGACCGGCCCATACCTCAAGAGGCAGGTATTCTCGTTTCACCTGCAGATGGACACGTTATGTTTGCACGAAGAGAGCGAGCAACAGGGCGCCGTCCTTCGCAAGAAGAGAGAGAAACTTCGTCGATAGAAACCGATGTTCATACAGGCGACTGGTTCCCTCAAGCATGCGAAAATCCACTTGAATTTACAACCGAACAACGATTTGAGCCAGCAGATACGCCAGGTCCAAATGACGTCTGGAGGGTTGCCATCTTTATGTCTCCACTCGATGTTCACGTCAATCGAGTTCCTCTCACCTCAACGATTGTTGCAATGGAGCACAGGACTGGAAAGGGGCGTCGAAGAGGACCCTTTGCAGCAGCATTCCGCAAAGAGAGCGAATACAATGAGCGAGTTCGAACGGTTCTGGAAGGAGAAGATGGAGGTAGAATTGAAGTCATGCAAATTTCTGGTGCACTCGCCAGAACAATTGTCCCATGGACAGGTATTGGCGATTCACTTCGACGTGGCGAACGTTACGGAATGATTCGATTAGGAAGTAGGGTCGATGTTCGGGTTCCAGCATCACTTTACACACCGAATGTAATTTCAGCTGAGGATGGCGATCCAACTTATCCGAAAGGCCAATTCATTAAAGCAGGATTCGATGTCATCTTCAAACCAGTAATGGAAGAAGAGTAATTTCAAGGAGTGAGAAAAATGCTAGATCGTCACTCTTCAACGCTCCTTGGAGGAGATGAAAAGAGTCTGAGAATTCACGACTTGGTCAAAGCCCCTGCAAACACTCCTTGGGCCAAAGAGCGTCAGCAATCTTGGGATGCTAGCAAACCTGCAACTGTTTATCACACTCCAGAAATGACTACAGACGGTGAGCCATGTACTGCAGTCACAGTTATCTTACGAACCAAAGGATGTCATTGGTGGTGGTCCTCTGGATGTACATTTTGCGGTTATTTTAACGACACACGAGATGATGTAACAAGCGAAGATCTTCATGCTCAATGGAATGAGGCCAAAAGAAAATACAATGATTTTGACGGCCACGCGATGGTGAAAGTCTATACTTCAGGTTCGTTACTCGAAGATCGAGAAATCCCAGTAGATTTCCAAGAAACCGTCCTCACAGATTGCCATTCTCTCGGGAAGGAACTTATCGTTGAAAGCCGCACTGAGCAACTCTCAGACAAAAAGTTAGCATGGGCTACGAAGATAAATCCATCATTTACAGTAGCGATTGGCTTGGAAGCATACGATGACGAAGTACTCCGTTTCCATGTCAACAAGGGCTTCTCTGTTGCTTCTTGGGATAGAGCTGTCGAACGTCTTGAAAAATATAATTTGAGAATTAAGACCTATCTGATGTTCAAGCCACCGTTCATGAGTGAAGCGGATGCGCTCGATCATTGCGTAAAATGGATTGAATCCGTCGCTGAAAAGAGCGATGAAATTTCAATAAATCCAATGAATATTCAACGAGGGACAGTGATTGACCGACTCCATCGACACCAAGAATACAGGCCTCCATGGCTTTGGTCATTGGTTGAACTTATCCAGAAAAGCCATCACATCGTTCATCCTAAAGGGGGAGTGAATGGGGACGAAGACCAAATTTCTCGTCTTATTATCCATCCAACTGCTGGTGGTAAAATAAGAGGCTCTCACAACTGTGGTGAATGCGATCCAGAGGTTGTAGCAGCGATTGAAAGATACGCTGTTTCAGGCTCTTTGGAAGAATTTACAGGCATTGATTGCGATTGCAAATCCCTTTGGCGGAAGGAATTAGAAAACGATCGTGCAATACCAGTTCCCTTAGGGACCTCTCGACAAAGAAGAGGTTCTATTATCGAAATGCTCCGCTCATCTTGAAGCCCTAACTTATCTCCTTGTTCGATGAATGACTTAGTGAATGTTTATCACCACGTTTCAAGTCGCAAACATGTCCCTCTCGGATTCATTTAGGTGATGCAATGTCGAACAGTACAGAACTCCCCGATGCAGTCATAGGAACTGCAGAACCATCGTCCAGTCGAATTATGTTGGTTTTACTCTCAGTAGTAGCCATTGGGATGTTCGGCTTGTTTAGCACAATCTTTGGTTGGGACAACATTCCAGTCATCGGAGATATCGTTCCATTAATGTCAAATCTTGGTGGCTCAGGAATATGGTATTACCTTCTTGGATTTATTATTGGTATTGGAGCAATTGTCTCCACATTAGCAGGAGAAGTAATCTCGGGGTAGGCGATTCTTATGGAAGCAGTTTTCATCGCATTATTTTTCTTCTTTACTGTTGTTGGTTTTTCAACATTTTACCTCCAAAAAGGAATTGGTACAATGGCCGACCCAATGCGCCAATTCGGCCTTTTCCTCCTCAACAAAGCACCAGCAGGCATTGTTGATCTTTTCAATAATGAGAAAGGAAGTGGGGCTAAGACTTGGATGAATTTAGGAATGATTTGGCTCACTCTTGCAGGTATCGGAACGTTCCTATCTCTCTGGCATGATTATGATGGCAGTGCACTTGATTCTCTTGCGAGTATCGGATGGGCATACGATGACGGCAGCGCTCTCGATACCTTTGTCAATGCAACATTGATCACAGGATTGTTCTCTGTTCTACTTGGTGGCGGTCTTGTCGCTGTTGCACGAAGCGGTGCAGGTAAAATGGCTAGCGAATCAAATGCGAGCTTGACAGCACTTCTCTTCAGCGTCCTGACGGCAGCAGCACTTCTCCTTCCAACAATCCTTGGTCTTCTGGCCGACCTTAGCGCAGAAAACGAAGCACTTCTCCAAGATCTTTTCATGCATTCTCTACGTGCATTCATCATCATTGCAGTCATGATCAATGTTCTGCTTACAGTCGCTCAACGTAAAGGCGAAACAATTCAAGCAAGTAATTGGTTTGTGTTCATGGCTCTTGCCTCATTCATCTTTGGTTCTCAATTCCGTTTCTTTGGAGAGTTAGCCGATGTCACTCAGGTTGTTTGGCTTGGAGAAAGGATGACGCAGTCATGGGTTATGATTTCGCTCTTCTTTGCAGTTGCATACCACCTTGTTCCTCGTGCAGCAAGTCGTCCAATCTGGTCCGATTCAATGACAAAGGCAAGCATGCTCCTTCTCTTTATGACACTCCCCCCATTCATGATGAGTTCTGCTGACGCAGGAACGCTCCTCGAGAATCTTGGCGCTATTCTAATGACGCTTTCACTTCTTCCGATCTTTGCTGGTTCGGTCAACATCATCATGACAGCAGCAGGGAACGCTACAGGCATAGTTGCTCGCCCAGGTGCTATGGCTGCAACACTGGCAATGATTGCTTTCCCAGTCTTCGCTATTGGAGGCTATTTCACATCTCTGGATGTTTTCATAGGTTTGGGAACACTCAATGATATGGCCACAACCGTCGATATTGGACTCCTTTGGACCGTGGGTGGTCTCATGGCAGTTGCCTGTATCTGTGAATCATATCCGCTTGCTGCAAACCGCCAATTGTCATCGCCTTCCTCCGCTTCCCTTACAATGCTCTTAGTTGCATTTGGCGGCATCACATCGACTGTTGCAAAGATTATGGGAGACTTTACCGAAAAGGCCCTTCTTGATTCTGGAAGCGAAGATGTGGTAATGACAGATGGCGGGTTCAGCCTTACAGCAGCCGTTCTCTTTTACATTACTTCAATTGGAATTATCCTCCTCTTCATGAACCTCATTAGAACTTCGATTGGAGGTATGAAGAACGATACGACCGCATCGACAACCTCTGATATCTCACGATTTTCGCTTCAAACTGGTGAATCCTCAATTCGCAAACTTTTGCAGCGCGGAGTTGGCGTTGACACAGTTCTCGTAGTTGGAGAAGATGTTGAAGACGAAGGAGGAGTAGAAATAATTGAAGTCTCTTCTACTCTCCACAATGATGAAATTACAGAATTCCCAGTTGTTAAAACAGAGCTTGAGATGCTTTCTGATTATTTAGAAAAGAAAGAGATGACAATCTTCGAATTCTTCAGATCTATGGATTTGGATGATTCAGGAAACATCGATGGATTTGAACTACAACAAGCACTCGTCAATTCAAATATTGCAGATCTCCCTCCATGGGACGTATTGAAACTCATGGAAATGATTGACCTCGATGGCGATGGACGAATCAATTTGCCAGAATTGGATATTGCAATTGCTCGTGTCCGAACAAACCCATTCTCTGAAGAAGAGTGATTCTAGGCGGGGTGTCCGTGAGAATTGGATTGGTCGGAAAACCCAATGTAGGGAAGTCAACTTTCTTTGCAGCATCTACACTTATTGCAGTAGATATTGCAAATTATCCATTTTGTACAATAGATCCTAATGTTGGTATTTCTTTCATCCCAAGCCGCCTTCCATGCCCATGCGGTGAATTACGTGCCCGTATAGAAGAAGATGGAAGAGTTGAACTTTCTAATGAAAGAGGCGGGAGTATCTGCACTCCACGTACAGGTTCCTGTGAGAATCATCAGCGATATGTCCCCTGCATGCTTGTTGATGTTGCAGGCCTTGTCCCAGGAGCGAGCGAAGGAAGAGGGAGAGGAAACGCCTTTCTATCAGATCTTGCAGAATGTCATGCTCTTATCCAAGTTATCGACGTTGCTGGAACAACAGATGCAGAAGGTAATCCGATAGGGGCAGGTAAAACAAAAGAAGAGGCAATTGAGCAAGCACTAGCCGAAGTCTCTTTTCTTACAAATGAATTAGACGCTTGGATATTGAGTCTTCTCAAAGATGGTTGGGTTCGAGGAGCTCGTAAGATACAAGCAGAAGGGGTGAAAGGTTTCATCCAATTCCTTCATGACCGCCTTTCGGGATTAGGAGCAACCCAAAGCATCTGTCAACGATCGTTCGACTCATTCTTTTCACAACATGGAGATATGACCTCGCCATGGGACTGGTCAGATGATATCCTAGTAATTCTGGCATCATCGGTTCGAAAAAACCTCTTCCCACTGTTCGTTGCAGGAAACAAAGCAGATCTTGCACCAGAAGGCGTCATCGAACATTTATCCCAAGTTATACCCCAATTCATTCCATGTTCAGCAGAGACTGAGTTTGCACTACGTAAGGCGGATGAAGCAGGATTCATTGAATATACTTCAGGAGATTCAACCTTCAGCATTCCAGATAAAAGTGTTCTAAATGAAGCACAAGCAAAGGGGTTGGAAATGCTTCAACAAAGGTTGACGAAAATGGGAGGAACAGGACTTAACAAATTACTCGATAGAGTTCTGTTTGATGAACTCGATCGAATTGTAGTCTATCCTGTACAAGATGAGTCACATTGGACTGATGGAGATGGTAACGTACTTCCAGATGCTCTTGTTGTCGAATCAGATATTCAAGCAAAAGAAGTAGCATACAAAGTTCACAGTGATCTTGGTGATGGTTTCATCAAAGGTGTTGATGGTCGTACTCGTCGAATTGTTGGAGCAGAACACGAACTATCTGATGGAGATGTTCTGCGTATTCACTCAAAATCATGAATCAATGGCCCTTTGGGCGTTCATAATCAGGAGTTAGTCTTGCAAGTGTGCTTGTGTACTTTGCTCCACTTGTGATGAAGAGTACAAGCGAAATAAGTGTGAGTAGTGTAAGCATGATCAGCATGTACATGCCCCATGGGCTGATACTGCGTACTGTTGTAATGTAGAGACCCCAAAGCACTGAGAGGTATAGGAAGGGGCGGTATCTGCGAGATACAGTACTCAATCGAGCTGATTTGAGCGTATCATCATACAAATTCGGTGCATCTTCTTTACTGATCATGCCTTGTTCAACTCCACATCGAGTGCAGACTTGTGAGTTTGGCCCGTTTCCATGAATGAAGAACTCGCGAGGATAGGTTGCAGAACATAGGCGACAGGTTGGCATATCTCTCCCTCAGGTCAACCCATTGACTACCGTCATTTCAACCATGCGCCTGATAATTTAGAAAAGCATCAAGGATAAGTGTTCCATCTTGACTTCCAACTGACTCTGGGTGGAACTGAACGCCGAAAACAGGATGTGTTTCACTCCGTATGGCTAGAACAAGGGATTTTGTTGCATCAGTTGCGTCAATATAGAACTCTGAATTGGCATGATGATCTGCTGAAAGAAGTGTCAACGAATTGTATCGGGTCATATTAATCTCAGAAAGGTTCGTAAAAAGACCACGTCCGTTATGCAGGCATTCTACAGGAATTCCATGTACTGGGCCAGATGGGCTTGGGGTCACACTCCAGCCAGCGGCGATGCCAAGTGCTTGATGGCCGAGACAAATCCCAAGGGTTGGGTGTAAATCTCCAGCAAGAGCCATCTTTGCAAACTCCATTGTCAATGGACTGTCCTCAGGCCAGCCTGGGCCAGGGCCTAGAATTACATGAGATGGATTGAGATGTTCCATAATTTCCCTTGCAGAATGAGGAGTGTCGCCTCTCCCATTCATAATGTTCACATCATATCCGAGACCACAAATCATGTGGGCAATGTTGTATGTGAATGAATCAAGATTATCGATAAGGAGAACAGAATTTTGTTTGAATTTTTCTGTGTAGATAGAACTTGAGATTGGTGATGATTTCAAATCCCCTTCTATCGGTAGAGAATGGACTGAAAGATCTCCACGTGGCATAGAGAGTCGATCATCATCCATCCATCCACAAGATCTCAGCAGTGCATTTGCTTTCCACTTCGCTTCGGCTACCTCAGATTTTGGGTTTGATTCAATGGTAATTCCTCCGCCGGCAGTTACTCTCGCTTTCCATCCATCTTTATCCCGCCTCAACTCTGCTGTTCGAATCATAATATTCCAAGAAGACATGTTTGTTTTTGTTTCAAACCAACCTAATGATCCCGTCCAAAACGACCTTGGCTGCCTTTCTAATTCATCGATTGCTGCACAAACAACAGTTCGTGGACAACCTGTAATCGATCCACCAGGAAACACTGCCTGAAACGCATCAAAAACATCGAGCCCGTTTTTCATCCGTCCTTGAACACGAGTCACTAAGTGCTGGACTTCAGCATATGTTTCGACATCAAACCTTTCAATCCATATTTGGTTTGGTTTTGCAATGACTCCAACGTCGTTACGCATTAGATCAACAAGCATTCTGTGTTCTGCACGTTCTTTTCGATCAGAAATCATATCTTCTCGTAACAAAAGTTCCTCGGCAAGGGATGCTCCTCTGGGCCGCGTTCCTTTGATCGGAGCGGTTGTGATGATGTCATCATCGGTGGATAACAACGATTCAGGAGAGGCACATATCAGTGCTAATTCTTCGTCGTGAACATGAACAAAACCAGAATATGGAGCAGGATTTGATGACACAGAATGACATAGTACTTCCCATGGTTCAGATTCAATTGCTCCTTCCCAAGTTCTTCCATAGTTGAGTTGATACAATTGTCCGTCCTTGATTGCAGAATGTATGGTTTCTACAATCAGTTCGTGTTCTTCATCGGTACAATTCGAGATTGGAGGCGGTGAAGGAAATACTGCTGGTGCGAATTCAGAATTATGGTTTTTTGAAAGAGACACATTCGCAGCTTCAGCCCACCGTTGATCTGTTGAGAAAGCCATTATCACATCCTTTTCTTTGCAATGGATAATGCACTTGTCAATTCTCCATACAACGGAAAGCAATTCGTTCTCTTTGGGAGGGTATTGCAATCCAATGGGCTGGGTCCATTGGACCAAATCATATGCGAAAGCACCAGTCCAAAATGGACCTGTGATCGGGATCGTATCGAGATGTTGATCAAATCCATTTTCTTCCTTAGGACAAAAATGGCGAAGGGTTTCTGCTACGGTGGTTGCAACATATTTTTCTTGAACAACCCATGAATGGCCATTCCATTGCTGCAATTCAGATGCTATCATTGGTGATTTTGTTAATCTGACATCACCACTCATTGGAGAATGAGGAGGTGCTGGTGTAATGATTTCACTCGATGGTTGTCGAATAAGAATTCGACTGGTACTAGGTCCACAAAGAAGAGAAAAAGTTGCAAGATGACTTTTTGGCCCCGATGAAAGTAACATCATCTCATCAGGAGAGCCATATTCGTGAGCACTATCTCCGAGTAATCCCAGTTCCTGTAAGGTATTTCGTAACGAAAGAAGAGGCTCCATTCATTCCACCTCAGTCCAAGATGAACCATCATCTTCCAGACGAGATAATATATTTCTACACAAATCTGTCAAACGTGTTGTCCCATCTCCAATTTCTTCCCCATCAATCGATTCAATTGTTGAAACACCTAATCCGCTTCCTAGAACAGCACATTCAATGCAACGAGCAACCATGCGCTCGTTGAGATTCCCCTTTTGGATAGGAAAACCAGAGGTTTTGAGTTCAGGTAAAATCGAATGAAGCGTGATACCATCAACTGCTTGCGAGGAAGCACTGTACCATACAACCCCATCTTCGTCTAGTAAAATTGGCGATCCCCGATCCCCATCAATAACGGCATATTCATGAACAAATAATGCAATATCTGCTCCAGATTGTTCTGCTTCTTGCTTTGCTTCATGATACACATCCCATGCTCCATGCTTTGTTCCAGCGATTCGCTTTGGCCATATTTTCGCTGCAACAGTTATTGCATCACAAGGTTCATTTCTCATGGAAAATGTTCGATTGGATATATTCCATGTCCCCTCAGAAGTGTATTCAATCCGTAGAAGTCCATCTTCAAATTGAGATTTCATCTCAACTATTTGCTTTAGAACGCTCTTTTGCCAATCACTTGGTAGCTCGATTCTAAGATTTTTAGCGTGTTCTTGGAGACGAACTGAATGCTGATCAAATTGAAACAACCCTCGTTTTATTGAATACTGTAGCGTAGTAAAAACAGCGGAACGTGGGGGTTGCCGCATGCTGCTCACACCACTACCTAACATTTCTATGACTTGAGCATCACGGTATCAGAGGAGATCGTCTAGGAAAGATGTATCAATACCTGGGTTGGATGAATTCTGCTTGTTACCAATGTCCAAATCATTGAGTATACTATTGTCAACAGGAGTTCGAACAGGATTCATGACTGGCCTTGGAGCAGCGTATTCCTGTCGATCAAGTGGTGGAGTTTGGATTCGGTCAGCGGCTTGGAAGAGGGATCCAGTATCTACTGGAGGTGGTGGCGGTACACTTGCTTCTGGAGGCGAATTCCATGCATCATCATCACCAAGTCCCCAAGTAGCGGTTTGAAGTTCCCATTGTTTGTCCTTTTGCGATTTCCTTCCGCGACCTCGCACAATCGCTATGAGCAAAATCAGCGAGATAAATACCAGACCAGCTGCAAGCAGGTTCGGTGTTGTTAGAAGAGACTGGAAGTCTGTACCATCCTTTGAATTATCGGAATTTACAACCCCATCTTCAACCGCATTAATCATCAAAGCATCTACGGATTGACGAATCTGATTGTCATCAAATGTTGTGACAGAGACATACCATGCTGATTTGTTATTGAGATCAGCAAAGACAGCGGAGGTGATTACGAATGAGTTCGCCGTTAGCGTATCTCCCACGAATGTTGCATCTGAGATGTCCATGAAATCCTTATCAGAAATATGGACTTGATAACCTTCTACGCCGAAATCATTTGTGTGATTCCATGTCACGAGAATATCGGTTTCTGCAACCCACGCCAAGGTAATCCCATCAATTGCTGGAAGGTAATTGCCAGGATCTGTGATTCCATCATCGATTGATTGTGAAGAAACAACGGTCAAATCAGTCTTGTGTGCGTTAGCAGAAGAATCAACGGCTACGACAGCAACCCATGTTTGCTGTCCAGGAAGTACTGGAAGATCACCTGCAATTATAGTTAGAATAATTGGGAAAGTTGGAATTCTGTCAAGAGTCATAATCGGTGCGTTTGGTCCGTCAGAACCAACACCAACACTTGTGAAAGACCACGAAGCAGCATAAACCTCGTATTGATAGATATCACTCGCAGTTGAAAGTCCAAATTCAAGATCGAGGGCTGATCCATCATCCATAGGGCGGTCACTGAGTGAGATGTCATCAAGACGCGGAGGAGGTGTCGTATCCTCGAGATTGTTGATCGGTACAACACTTGCTGATAACAAGGAATTAATGTAGACGTTTCCTTGTAAATCATGAACGGTTACTGTGACGAAGAGTTCAATCCCTGGTTGAATCAACTGTGGCGTGTCTAGAGATGAAAATTCGTTAGATTGAGTTCCATCTCCATAAAGCGCAGTATTCAGCGTTAATTCGATTGGATTCTTATCTTCGTCAATCCATTGCTTATCGATTGAGATACAACCACAGGTCGCAGGGTCATCACCATATGCATTCCAGAGGTAAGAGAGATCATCAACTGGTTTGTCTGCAGCCCACACCGTGTAATGACTGAAATCATCAGCAGAAGAGATGGACCAAACAACATCGATGGCAGTACCGTCATCATTCGGATGATCGAAGGCTTGGATATTTTCAATTCGAGAAGGAGGCATAGAAGCCCCGTCTGAATTATCAAGTGGTGTTGCCTGAACGATGTCTACATCGTTTAATTCTGCATTCAACCATGTATCATATGCAACGACGCCGATGTAATATTCGAGCCCATTTGTCAATGGCAAATCGTCTAATTGCGAAACAATTGTTGAGTTTTCTTGGCAAGAATTTACCACAGTTGCAGCTGAGAAACCAGCGACTGAAGTAGGGGGTGTTACAAATACAACTCCAGTGATCATGTAGATTGTGTAGAAAGCACAGTCATCAGCAGTGCTTGGATCCCATCCGACAGTAATTCTTCCACCCTCATCTTCTGGGGTATCTATTGCCCAGACATTTTGCAGTTTTGCAGGAGGCAGACCATCGTCTATTCCACCAGTTGGTACAACAGGGCCAATGATCGTCGCATTCATGATGTCTTCTTGCCCACTCGTATCAACACAAGTGAATCCGAGCCAATACGGCTTTCCAGCATCAAGATTTAGGATGGTAAGATTTCCTTCAGTTGGGAGGATAGAGTAAGCAACAGACAATCCGAGAATATCGTTCATTGGTTGCGTCGACGTGTAAATACGGGTTTCGAGAAGATCGAGGGCTGAACAACGTGCCCATTCTGTCTCTAAATCTCCTTCGACACCGCCGTCAAGTGGTTGAGCTGTTGCCCACTCAGGTGGGGTTGGAACCTCGTTACTGGTTGTAACTGGCCCTACAACTTGGCTTGGTAATCCAAAGCGCCCGTTATCGTATTCAACGACGACGAGAGCATAATATTCGACACCATCAACGAGGGGTACGCCGTTGGCGGTTGTAACATCGGCCTTGAGTCGGCTATGAAGTGATTCTGTCTTATCGATGATTCTTCCAGCAAGATCGATATCGGTTGGTAAGGACCCCCACGGCCCTTCGTTAACATAGACGAGGTACCGATTGAAATCTGGGTCGTGAACAAGTGACCACTCAACGGTTAATGCTCCACCACCATCATCAGGTCGGTCATACATATCTGCAATCTCAACAGGGGTATCCTTCCTTACCCAATCATAGACAAGTCGAACCTCAATGGTCCCGTTGCTAGGAGCAATGAGTTTGAGCGGAACAATACGAGTTCCATTGATTAATTGGCCGTTATTAATGGCTAATTGAAGACTGTTTTCAACTCCAGTTGTATTGTCAAGTTCCAGTACAGCATCGTATCTAAGATGACTGGATTGTGCCCACACCGCTGCATTTGAGACAGGAGATGTCATTACCAGAGGTACCGTTTGGAACAAGAGCCCATGCACACCTTCTGCGCCTACGGAACTGTTCAGAGTTACAGGGTTGTCTTCAGTAACGAGGTCAATTTGAAGTCCAGGGTGGGTCAAATTAGTGATTTCCATATACTGTGAATTAAATCCAATGTTAAGTGGTTCAGCGTACCGCGCTAGAATCCTTTCCATTTCGTTAAACGCAGTAGCAGGAGTCCATCCTCTTAGTCCATCATCTGAGGTTGTTAGCCAGAATCCATTCGCACCTACTGCAATATTTGTTGGATTTTGCACGATTGCTGATTTAAGCATTGAATGTGTACTTGTTTGGGCTTCAAGTATTGCCATCCCAGAAGCGCCCATAACCATCAAGTGCGTCCCATCGCTGTCCATTCGATAAATTGGCCAGCTCGATCCGAGTTCGAAACTTGCAAGGCCATCTTCGAATTCTCCAGTCAATCCATTGTAGTGTACCAATGGTCCGACATCGGTTGCGATGTGAAGGCCACCGTAATCTGAGGCGACTGCCGTGATGTAATTGGAAGGGAGTTGATCAAAGCGATGAGTAGCGGCAACAGAGGCATTTGAGAGATCAACGACAGTAAGGCCAGGTCGTTCACTTCCTGCACCATCATGCCCGAGAATCAACCATGTTCCTGATTGACTGGTTGTGTAGGTTTCAATAGACCATACGGAATTTCCTAACAAACCATCAGCAGTCGTCATCGTGTTCGTTGCCCCTGTCGTTGGAATATATTGGGTAAGTCCACTCGGGCTTGCGATGTAGAGTACGTTTGAGATGTATCGAATATCTTCAATATTTGAGGTGGGAAGGCCATCTGATGATGTTAATGGATTGTCCCAGTCGTTGGTGGTTAGATTCCAACGACCAATTCCGTTCTGTGTTGCGATGTAGACGTGAGAATTGGAAAAGGCGAATCCTTGGATATTATCTGAAGGAAGTCCCGATAGAAGTTGGCCGCTGGTAAATTGTTGAGTTGCAACATCGAATGTCTGAACGCCTGCAGCGGTCGATGATGTGCCAAGTAATCCGATGAAGAGTGTTGATGCACCACCTGATTGGTAAAGTGCAATTCCATCCTGACTGTTATGCACTGCACCATTCTTGCGTTGCAGTACGTTTGTCGTTGTATCGAGAGTATACATCCCTCCATTTTCAGTAGTGATGTAAATCATCGTACCTTCCATCAACATGGAGTTCACCTGATTATTGAATGATAGAGACCAACCCTCATTCCAGTCAATACCTCCACTGGAGTTGAATGTACCTTGTAGAATACCTCCAGAACCCGCTCCAGGATTATTGCCATTCACGGTGACTGAATATGTCGAGACCCAGATTTGAGAACCATCGCTGACCATTGCTTCGATGTTCCCGCTAACCAAAGCAGGTAACTCAAATTCAGTATTCAAACCGGTTGAACTGAGTCTGTCAACGTGAGAGTAGCCACTTGCTCCTCCAGCTTGTCCAATGAGCCATTCATTTCCACTGTATTTGATTGAGGTAACTGCAGTTCCTACGGACTGTACACTCGCTTGTCCAGAAATTGCGCCAAGCGTTGAAATCGCAGCAAAACCTCCGTTGTCATCGTAACCGATCAGCAATTTACCATTTGCATAACTGAATGCATCAAGCCAGACAGGGTCTGTAGGAATTCCATTTCCGTTGGATGTTATCTCTGCAATCCATGCAGATTGAGCAGTATCGTATTTCGAAATCGGTAGGTTATCATCATCATAGCCGACGTATAGTGTATCGGACGGATCACAAGCAACTGCAGCGACTCGTCCGCTCTTGAGAACTGAGGTAGTAAACGAGCCAACAGCAGTTGTGTTTGCGAGATCGATGTATGTAACGCCTCCATTGTTATTGAAGAGTCCGACATACAAGTAAGATCCACATTCATTCATCGAAATTGGATATCCGTTTGGAATTCCGTTTTGTCCAGTAGTATATGTTGTCCAGGTGCCTAATGCATCGAGTTGTCCTATTGTGCCTCGTTGGAATCCACCCCATCCTGCAAAGCTTGCTGAACCGACCATCAAGGTACTTCCATCCGTCCAAAGCTCACCAATCCAGTCTCCCATTGCATTCGGCAAGCCGTTACCTGGTGTCCACGCTGCTTCCCACTGGAATGAAGACTCGTTGAATCGTTCGACACCATCTTCAGTGGCAAACAGAATCAAACCATCATATTCGATAATTTCTCGAATTGGGAATGAAAGCGAATCCCAAGAACCGAGTTTTGCTCCACTCGGGCTGTAGACTTCAAGGCCTATTTCTCCCCAAGAAATCCATGTATGACCTGTCGATGAATTGAATGCTGTAACTCGATCAACTGAGCCTTCGGGTAACACTGACGTATTCCAAGTTTGAGATACTAAGTCGTATTGAGCGATCCCTCCACTTCCTTCCTGGTTCCACCATTGCCCAGATACTACGCTTGCAAGAAGCGTGTCTCCCACAATGGTCATGCCGACCATATCGCCGCCATTTTCGTTGACTTCTGAACCTGCATCAAGAGGTGTGATAGCAGTGAAGTTACCTACGTCAATACCGTAGACACTATCGCTTGAAACTCCTTGATGGTAATACATTGTGTATCCGTACATTGTCAAATCATATGGGTCGCCGTTCCCTACGTAAAGGCTGTTTGATACTTCGATGTCATAGACTTCAGCACCGGTTGTTGTATTAATCAACTGAAAACCATCTTCTCCGCCAATCCAAATCAGGCCAGATCGAATGTCTTCAATCATGCCAGTGACGTATTCGTTTCCATCATCTAGAACGTTGTCCTCAGTCCAAGTCGTCAGCCATTGACTGTTTGAAATGTCCCACCGAGCCACACCGACGCCATTTAGTCCGATGTATGCAATATCGTCGATGATTTCTACAATCGCATTATCGGTTTGTGACCCTGCATCCCACTCTCCAACAACGCTGAAGGATGACTTTTCGATGAGGCCTACGCCAGAGAACGTTCCGCCATAGACAGTTGTACTGTCGGCACCAACCACATATGTCGCCCAATTTGGCATGCCATCGTAAACATTGAGACAGTCATCGATGTTCCCGGACAGGTCATACTTGCATACGCCGATGTTTGTACCAGACCACATCGTATTTCCATCAAGAACATAATCGAAGTGCTGTGAAGGACGCTTTGTCCAGTCATTGCGAGGCCCAATTGTTGTTTCACTGACGGAGAAGCCATCCCAGATATATCCTGCAATATTTGTTCCAATCCATAGGTCGTTACCACTTGCTTCGAGAGCATAGATGGTGTTGGTTTGCATGTTCGTCGTATCTGAATTAAGAGGAGTCAATATTTCTCCAGTTAGGATATTCTTTCGAGCTACACCGTATCCAGATAAGCCCATGTGAACAACATCTCCTACGACTGCTACAGGAGCATTATCGACGCCATTAATTCCAGTTGATCCCCATGAAGCAAGGAATGTATCGTTACTGATTTCATATCGGAGTAATCCCTCAGTACTCGCCACATAGCATATGTCTGCATAGATTGCAAGTTGCCCAGTTAAACCAACACCAGACTTCAGAAGTGTTGCAGAGCCTATGGCTGTTGCATCAGCATCTATTCTGTAAACTCCATTGGGTTGAACAACGATAATGTTGCATCCAGTTGAATCTCCACAATCTCCTGTGGCTGCAATATCGATTACGAAATTGTCGGAAGCATCTGGGGAAGATGTGGAAGAACTAGGTGGAACATTTGCTCGGATTGTGCCGTTCTCGATGAGGAAAATCCCATCAT
>CAXDRT010000010.1:0-26959 GCA_963991835.1 uncultured euryarchaeote | reverse complement strand
ATCAACACCATAGTAACGAGGATGTGCTAGCGAAGTAATGCCTCCAGCAGCATGAACCAAACGAGTGGCTTCGGCAAGTGACGGCTTTGGTCGAACAACACTGCATGGGCGCCCATCTCCAAGCCACAAGTCAAATGCTTCATTCATTGAACTTACATGTCCAGCATCGATCATCGCTTTCGCTAAATGTGGGCGGCCAACACTTCCTTGAGCCCGACTGAGCACATCATCAACTTCGATTTTCATTCCAAAACCATTGACCAATTGAATCATTTCAAGCATACGAGGAACTCGGTCATCTTGTAGGGGTTCTAGCCATTCTTTGAACAATCGAAGGCCTTCTGGATTTGGATCATATGGGAAATATGCAAGTAAATGCCAAGATGTCGGTGAACGATCTCGACCTGATTGAGAAAGTATGTCTTCATCCCATGGCAATTCAACATCGCATGTCAACTCGACACCGGGTACGAATTCAATCCCGTGTTCGAGTGCTGAAGCTTTTGCTTCCTTCCATCCAGAGATGGTATCATGATCGGTCAAGGACCAAACCTTAACGCCTTCAGATGCCATATTCATAGCGAGTTCTTCAACGCTCAGTGAACCATCACTGTGCGTCGTATGAGAGTGAAGATCGTATAGTTCGCTCCATTCCATGATAATCCCTCACGTCTAGTTCTTTTGAACCTCTCGTCCATTATTCAAAACAAATCATCGAGATTTGGAAGATCAGGTACATCTTTCACAGGCTCATCAAATAATGAATCAAGATCAGGTAGTTCAGGAACCTTCATCGGTTCGTCATCGAATTCAGGAAGTTCTGGCAGAGGAATACTCGCAGGACCATCTGAAACAAATTCTGTTTGAGTTCTACGAATTGGAGATTCTTGTGATGCATCAACACCTGGTAATGGGATGTATGCAGGACCATCTGTAACAAAATTACGGCCATCATCCACGATATCTTCTTCCTTTACCGATTCTTCAGAAAGAGTATTTTTCTGCGATAATTGAAGCGTTTCGGAATCAATATTGGTACGCTCAAGTTGTTCTGTTTCCATTGTAGATTCTGAAACGGTTGAGTTTCTTTCTGCTACAACTGCGGATGCATATTCACCAAGAGAACCAGAAGAAAGTGATGTGATGGCACTTGGTAAAGATTGCTCATTCATTTGTTGTTCATTCGTTTCAAGAATGGAAGAGACGATGTCCGAAGTTCGTTGATTATTGGAAGGCGAATACTTGTTTGATACAGGAGTGGCAATACTCTCAAACGATTCAAGTTGCTCAGCCACAGAGGGTTGCTTTGGTAATTCTGGAACCGAGCGTAGTTGACGCCCCCAGAGTGATATCATTACCAGCAAGAATGTGGCAGTCGCCCAAATTGTTTCCTGTAGTGTCCAAGCTGTACCTCCCCAATACGATTCGACGCCATCTGAAAAGAGATCTTTGAACAACGGAAGAAGCAGAATACGTTCACCTGCATGACCTGGATATTTTCCAGCAAATGCGTTGAAGAGAAGTGTGATGGTTGAAAAGAAAGCAATGACAGTTGCAAACGTCGCAATCCGAGGTGCCTTCTGCTCCATAGTAATCCCATCAGTCTTTAGACATCATTTCAGCAGAAGTTACAGTATTGGCCATGAGCATTGCTACGGTCATTGGACCTACGCCACCAGGTACTGGGGAGAGTAAAGATGCAGTCTCGGCCACATCTGGATGTACATCTCCTGCAAGTCTCCAGCCACGTTCTCGGGATGAATCGTCAACTCGGTTGATTCCAACATCGACGACGATAGCCCCTGGTTTTACCCAGTCTAATTTTACCATCTCAGGACGACCAACAGCTGCAATCAAAACATCTGCTTCGCGACACTCTGCTTGTGCATCTTTTGTCCTCGAATGGACAATCGTTACAGTTGCATCAGCACCCTTTGCAGCCATAAGCAATGCTTGAGGCATACCGACATTGAAAGAACGTCCGAGAACAACTGCTTTCTTTCCAGTCAAATCCACATTTGCCCAACTCAACATTTCCATAACGCCTGATGGGGTACAAGGCACCATTCCATCGGAGCGACCTTGTACAAGGCGTCCAAGATTGACTGGATGGAATCCATCAACATCCTTACGCGGATCAATCAATTCTGTGAGCATCTCTTCATCCATATGCTTAGGCAAAGGCGATTGAATGAGTATCCCATGAAGATCCTCTTGATTGTTCATGTTGAGGATATGTTGAACAACAACCTCTTGATCTGTATCAGCAGGTAGTTCAACATGTGTTGATTTAATGCCTAAACGTCCACAAGAACGTACTTTGTTGTTCACATAGACATGAGATGCAGGATCATCACCCACGATAATAACTGCAAGATGAGGTTGTACCGAGCATTCTGATATTCGGGTTTTCAGACGCTCTTCTAAGTCTGCAGCACATGCTTTACCGTCAAGTCGAGTTGCGCTCATAGCACGTCGTATGACTAATTCGGTTTGAGCATTCGCATTCACTAGGATTGAAATTTTGGAGCCAACGGAGGGACTCGAACCCCCGACCGCCTGATTACAAATCAGGCGCACTACCAGCTATGCTACGTTGGCCTTGTTACGCCATTCTCATCCCCTTCATGAAGGAAACGGTCAAATCTCGACAAGGTCAATAGGTAAATCCACTTGCGATGGATATGGACGAAGCACACGGAGAGTCTCTCATTAACGCCCTTGCTTCAACAAGAATTGGTAATGATACCATCTTCAGTTGGCTTGCTCGCTATCAGCAGGCTAAGAAGGATGGACATGAAGCAGTCAATGGAACGATTGGATCTCTTCTCGAAGATAATGGTCAGTTAGCCATCAATCATGTCGTCGATGAAATGCTTCGACAAGCACCACCAATGGAATTTGCATCGTATGCTCCACTGAAAGGACTACCATCGTTCCTTGATTTGAGTATCTCTTTAGCTCTTGGAGAACATCGCTTAGCCTTGGAAGAGATGGGATTTGCATTCACATCAACTGCAACACCAGGCGGATCAGGAGCACTTTTCCTCGCAGCCTCAAATCTGTGTGAGCGAGGGGAAGCAATTCTTCTTCGAGACCGACATTGGGGGCCTTATGCTGGATTTTTGAAAGGCTGTGGCCTTGAAATGGCAACATGGCCACTTTTACCAACAGAAGGAAGTGAATACCCATTCTTTGCAGATACTGCTTTTGAAAAAGAAGTGGAACATCTTGCTTCAACCCAGAGTACAGTCATGGTATGGCTAAATGATCCTGCTCACAATCCAACTGGATTGAC
Source organism: uncultured euryarchaeote (assembly GCA_963991835.1). GTDB lineage: Archaea > Thermoplasmatota > Poseidoniia > Poseidoniales > Poseidoniaceae > MGIIa-L2. The sequence continues at coordinate 23,661 of CAXDRT010000010.1, read as the reverse complement.
AATGTCTCCTGAAGGACGACGAGCTGCTCTTGACATTATGATGGCAAGTGCCGCACGACACCCAGACATTGGCCATACTCTTCTCTTGGATGTAGCATACAGTTTGTATGCGGATGAACCACATGGATGGGGAGAAACCATTGTTGAGACAATGGAAGACGGAACTCCATGGCCAGAAAACTTCCTCATCACTTATGCCGTTTCGATGTCTAAATCTCACACTGCATATGGATTGAGAACTGGAGCACTTATTGCAATTCATCCTGACCAGAACATCACTGAACGGCTACGTGGAATCTTCGGAGTAACTGGAAGACAGACATGGTCAGCAGCACCACGACTCCTCCAATACACTGCAGCAGAATTGCACTCGAATCCAGAAACCGCTGCTGCTTGGTCTGATGAGCGATATCGTTTACAAGGCCTCTTAGTCGAGCGAAGAAATGCGTTTGTTAAAGCATGTAAAGAACTCAATGTACCAGTTAATCCAACACATGATGGATTCTTTGGATGGCTTGAACATGAAGATCCAGAATCAATTACAGAGAAGTGTGCAGCAGACCATGTCTATCTCGTACCACTACGAGGAGGCGTTCGTATAGGATTGTGTGCAATACCGCTTTCTTCAATCCAACGTGTTGCTCAAACGCTGCAAAAGGCACTGAACTGAGGCCTTACTATGGTACGTAATGTACGAGAGAATTTCATTCTTTCAGGAATGATATGCATCGCTTTCGGAGCTTTTCTAACCATTGGAGGCGTTTTATCCATGGGTGCAGTCATAGGAGTCTCAGGAGTTCTCCTCTTTATCATTGGAATGAGCACTCCGAGTAATCGAACGTTAGCACCTGCAGAGATTGCTGCATGGAAGCCATCAGCAGAACAACTCCCTGATGCAAACCGAATCATGTATCGAGTCGATGTTACCATCGACGAACCAAAGAAAACAACAATCCTCTGTGGACCATGTGGAACTGTTACCGAACTTGACGGAGATCGTCCAAAGGAATTCACCTGCCCATCATGCAACATCAAGTTGTATGAGGACGAAGAAGAATAATCACTTCTGTTCGAATTCGTACGCTTGCTGGGTTGTCTGTTGAGGCATCTGCTGAACAGGTTGTTGCATCTGCTGAACAGGTTGTTGCATCTGTTGCGCAGGTTGCATCATTTGTCCACCCATCATCTGACCACCTTGTTGCATAACAACAACTGGCTCCTTGCTCTTCAATGTAAGAGCAAGAATGATTCCAATAAGGAGAATTACACCACCGCAGACTGCGATCAAAATTCCACCAGCTGCTGCGAATATTCCGCCAACTGCATCTCCAAATGCTTCGATATCTCCGACAATGTATACTTTATCTCCTGAAACGATTGTCATTTCATCACCTGCATCTGCACTAGGGAATAACCAGGAAATGCTTCCTACTCTTTGATAACCATCATCGAGGTAATCATCGTCTTCATTGTAATCACACTCTTTGTTGAAATAATTAGTATCTGAATCACCACTCTTGGTTATCATGATGTCATCTTCACCTAATGCGTCACAATTCACGCTTGCTTTGGTGTAAACACCGTAAATGTCATCGTCGGGAATCGTAAATGTAAACGAAGTTCCTTCTCCTACATTTTCTGAAGATGGGTCTAGAGACGCTGATGCGGCCCCCATAACGGTTATACCAATACCAATTGCTGTAAGAACTCCACCTATAATTAACAATACTTTACCTGCTGTGTGCATGTTATATCCCAGCAGCAGGCGGATTATATACGTGTCCTATATTGATTTCATCAAATCAATCATCTTTCGATTCGGTTTCTTGACCATCAGTAGCAGGGAAAGAATACGGTTCTAGAACCGTATCATTAGGTGCTGTTTGAGTAACCTGGCCCGTTGAAGATGTATTCTGTTGAATCACAAACTGCCCGTCTTGATTCATCATCATTGGCTGTACAGCTTCATCCTTTAGGGTAAAGACAAGGATAATTCCTACAATGAGGAATACAATCCCACAGCAAAGAGATCCAAATCCACTAATGAATCCAAGTATTAGGATTGCAATTGGCGTCCCTGCTTCACTCCAGTCGTCTTCACTTAGGACATAAACTGGTTGATCCGATTCAAATGTAAAGACTCCAGCGCCACAACCGTAACAAGCACGACCAAGTTTGATGAACGAATCATTCTCATGATAGAACACTTGATTTTTTGTCTCTTCATCACCAGTCCAACATCCGAGATAGGGTTCAACCTCGTAAAAGAATTCACCTTCCAGAGAATGTACAGCTGAAGACCATTCTGCTCGAACGAGATTTGGCTTCTCTGTCACTGTAACATTTGTCGTTTCACAGTGATCCCATTTATTGTCGCTTGCATTGAATTCGTTAACAAACTCTTCCTTTACAAAAAATACGAAACCTGAATCCCCTTGGCCATCTTCATCAGCGACCATCAGAGTCCCATTGGTGACTTCTTCGAGTATAAAATCAGGTTGAGCATCTTCGATATTATCAATTTGAGAAACACCAAGGGCGAACCCTCCAATTCCAACAAAAAGGAGAACGACTCCGATGACTAAGCATACCTTCGCGCGTGTGTCCATAAAAAATCCTACAGGAAGGACCTTTTTAACGCTATAGGGACGCCTCAAGTGAGGCGTCCCGAATAGGTTACGAGAGATGAGTGATTACTCAAGAGTAATCTTTCTCTTCATCTTTGCCAGCCATGACAAAGTGCATGATGATCAATGCAACACCACCGATGTAGAGCAAGAGCGCTACGTAATCGAATCCGTTGTCAAAGTTCATCCACCAGCCCATGTATTCTTGGTTCTGAACGATTGCACTTTCCATGTCTTCTGCATCATCATCTTCAATCTCTGAAGACAATTGAATTTCAAACACTGGTTGTAAGTCTGTCATGTTTGGTTTTGAAGCCATATCAAGTCCAGTTCGTGTGTCCAGATAGAATGTTGAAGTTGAAGAACCTGAAATGATGAGTCCTGAGATATCTTCAGACATCATTGAGATTTCTGTTCCAAAGTATACTGGCAGAGCAGGTGTTGTTGCGTCAAGGAGTGTGAAACTCTTGATCAACTTCGCTGTGATTGGGTTTGTAGTTGCGTCAATACTTGCTGTGCATTCGTCAACAGGAATTCCCTTTACTTCACCAGTTCCATCGCAAACAACTGCAGTTACACCGTAGCCTCCAGCGTTGACCATGTCTCCACTTCCAGTAAGGAAGCCTCCAGTTGTCTCATTGAGGTATACTGGGGTAACAAGTCCGTAGGTTGCTGCGAACATTGCATCGTTTTTCCAAGAGAGTTGATTCGAAGCATCTTCGCTGATCGCTTCACCCTTGTCGCAATCTGAGTTGTGTCCAGTGCACTTGACGTAGACTGAAGCAGGTCCTGTGGAGATTCCACCAGATCCGAAGTAGGTCTCGTTGGTTTCAAGTTTGGACCATCCCAAGGAAGGGTCAGTAACATCACCAGCGACGAATGCGCTGACAGGGTCTCTCCATCCAAAGAGCCAGTTGTCAAGAGGCATGGTCATGTATGGACCGCTGCTTCCAAAGGTATCAACAAGGAATCCTGGAACGAAGTCACCATAGATGACGCTCATCATAAGGACTCGAAGTGCATTTGCTGCGTTAGCATCGACACCAGGGTAAAATGCTTGGATTGTGTCTGTATTCCATTCCATTTCAGGGACGAGTTCACCTGTTGCAAAATTTACTGGAGGTGTCTTACCAGTCAGTTCTCCATACAAGAACACAGTTGCACCAGTTGCTGTTGTTAGACCTAGAGGCCCGTAGAGGATGTTACCTGAAACTGCTGCGTCAAGTGCGATTGATGGAGCGCCTTCTGATGCTGGAACAAGAGCTGTTCCCCAAGCACCGCCGAGATTGATGCTGTTATCGAGATATCCGCCGTTGACTGGATCTGCTGCTCCGAAGGAGACGTTAACGAATTGTTCAGCAGTCATAGTACCAGTTCCTCCAAGGAGAATCATTGGAAGAGCAGATGAACTTGTGAGCCATCCGCTAACCCATGCTCCGACTGCAGCATATTGTGTTGCGTCGAGGCTGTAGGTTGACATTGCAGTAGCAGCATCCATTCCAGCGAATGCAGCAATACCGAATGATGTGCTTTCAAGATTGGTTGCGAGGATACCTGTTGGCATATCAGTTCCTTGTCCACCGAAGAGAAGATTCATTGCAACTGTGTTGTCAATATCAACACCAAGATAGTTCATCATACGTGTTGAAGCATTGACTGCGAGAGGATCTTGGAACCAATCAGCATCAGCTCCACCGTGAGTCATTGAGAATGTTCCTCCAACACCGAAACATACCGCAAAGTCTGTTGCGATTGTTGCGTTGATGTCAGCGGATGCATAGCCCCAGATACTTGCTCGTTGCATAGTTCCAACATTAGCAAATCCATTTGCTGCATCTGCCATGACTTCACCATAAGTTGCTGTAGCGAAAGCGTTGCAGTGACCAGCAAGGATGAGAACACCTTGCATGCTGGTGAGTGAAGCATCTTCGCCTGTTGGCATGACTGCAGAGTCAAATGCATATGAAAGATTGCCAATAGAGGCATTACCTGCAAATGTTACACCAGCGGTGTTAACACCACCTGCTGCTTCTCCTGCTTGCAACCCTTGAATGGCTTGGGTGTAGGTTATCATTTCTCCAGCACCACTCATGTTGTTCATCTGTGAACCGTTAATGGAAGCGAAGTAAGCATCGTATGCATCATACCAGCCGATTCCGAGCATCATTGAAGCTGTTCCTGCATCCACTGCAACTCCGCCAGTCATTGCACCCATTTGGATTCCACCATAGGAAGTTGCAATTCCATCAGCTGTTGCTTGACCAGCAGAGAAGGATTCCATCTCTTTACCGATTGCACCAGCAGCGAATCCAGCCTTTGTGAGGTCCATGATTCCATTGATTGCAGTTCCTGTTGCTCCAACAACTTGAGGTTGGAACGGAATGTTGAGTTGAGTGATTTCCATATCACACGGGTTCAAGCTATCTGCTGAACAGGAGAAAGCGTTTGACTCGTCATACGTCAAAGTTCCTGCCGATTTATTGAACTCAATGATGTTACGAGTTGTTGTAATATCGTAAAGGAAAGGTCCAACCTTTTCGTAGGTAGGATCGCTTCCACTCATGACTTCATCGAGATTTGTAAGATTCCATGCATAGTATGTCTTTTCAGAAGTGCTTGTTGCCCAGTCTTCTTCTGCAGTGGTACAGTCGCTGTCTTCACAAGCTGAGTCGTAAGGATACGTCTCAAAATTGTCTTCTACTGCATCTTCTACCATGCTTGTTGCTATCGGTGCTAGAACAACCAAATTCAATAGAATCATGACTGCTCCGGCTATTAGTTTTTCATTAACCATAGGTGTTCCCCAGAACACCGTGTGATGCTCAAACTACTTAATCTTGAGAGGCAGAATACCGAATTGCGGTACCATAAGCAGTGAATTCGTATGCAGCGGTCTTGTCATCTCTCTTTGACTTCTTAGAGATCATGGATGTTTCAACACGGAGATTGATGACTTCATCATAGCCAGATTGGATAGCCTGCACCCTTAATCGATGGATAACGACTCGGCGTCCATAGGTTAGCATTTTGTCATATGAATGGATTTTACCGCCAAACAGCCCCTTGATTGAACCCGTGAACATTTGCCACCACGACGGACCTACAGAGACACTCTCCATAACAAGCGAAGATGAATCGATCTGGCGTGCTTGACTTGGATTCGATAGATTCGAGACAGGATTTGCGCTTCCCACCAACGCTTTCTCTTCCATATCGAGTTTGAGCAAGAGTTTGTTTTGGTGCAGATTACCGAATAACCAAGAGCCGAGCCATACAAACATACCCAACGTTATGGGTAAAAGTTGGCAAAATAGGATGGTTGAATCAGCCAAGCGGAACACCTCACTCGACAGTTACTGCAGTTCCATATGCGAATAGTTCAGCCGCTCCACCAGCGACTGCAGATGTAGCGAATCGTACGTTGACGATTGCATTAGCACCACGGCCTTGAGCATCCATCATCATACGTTGAAGTGCTTCATTACGAGCTTCTTGCAAAAGTTCAGTGTAGGCTTTCAATTCTCCACCGACCATATTCTTGAAACCAGCCCCAATATCTTTGAAGACGTTCTTTGCTCGCACGGTTGAGCCTTGGACAAGTCCAAAGGAACCAGTGATGAGTTTTCCAGGTACAGTTTCGGTGTTTGACAGATGCATGCCTTGAGACATAAGTAGAACCAACGAGAGGCAACTTATGTATCTATTCCATGCACGTCTACAACAGTGGTTGGTTCCTTAACCATTCCAAATCAGAGATGTAGAGTTGACGAATATCATCAAGACCAAGAACAAGCATAGCCAATCGCTCAAGACCCATACCCCATGCACAAACAGGCGATGTGATTCCGAGAGGTTCGGTTACTTCTGGACGGAAGATACCTGCCCCACCGAGTTCGAGCCACTTTCCGTTCCATTTGACTTCGATCTCAAGACTTGGTTCAGTGTATGGGAAATAGGCAGGACGTACACGAACTTCGGGGTAACCCATCTTGGCATAAAACGTCTTGAGGGTCGTGACAAGCATCTGAAGATTCGCTCCTGGCTCCATGATGATTCCTTCGATTTGATGGAATTCAGGAAGATGTGTACGATCGATAGCTTCCTTTCGAAACACACGGTCAACTGAAAATACTCGACATGGTTTATCTGGATTTGCTGCAAGATGTTGAATGGTGTTTACTGTCGTGTGAGTCCGCAACAATGCTCGCTTTGAAATCTCTTCAGAGAATTCCCCAGACCATCCCAAGGAACCTGTGTCGCCACCATCTTCATGAATTGACTTCCATTTTCCAATGAGTTCTGAATCAAGTTCAAGAGATGCTGGATTTTCAAGATAAAACGTATCTTGCATTTCTCTTGCTGGATGGTCTTGAGGAATAAACAATGCATCCATGTTCCAACCAGCCGTTTGAACATAATCATCAACCAGTTCTGAAAAGCCCATTTCCAAGAAGACGCGACGAATACGTTCAATCAACTCTTGCATTGGATGTGAGCGACCTGTTCGAGGTGTAGTGGATTCCAGCGTAACATCGAACGCCCGTATATCTGCATCTTTCCATTCACCTGATTGGAGGAGTTCTGGAGTGATTTCAGCAATCTGTTTCTTTTCTTCTAAATCCGATGAAGAGGTTTGAGTTCCTTGTTCGGTTAAACTCCAACTACGAAGACTGATTTCAGTGGTTTCAATTAATCCTTTACGCCCATTGAAATGCTTGAGTAAGCGTTCACTCAAATCTTCTTCATCAGCAGGAAGACTTGCAAGGAACATTGCTCTGGATTGAAGTTCAGTCTTTACCTTTGCAGGATCTTCGCACGCAAACACGCCGTCTTGAAGTTGGACATCGAGTTTTTTCAATAGCCCAACACCAGGTCCAGCCTCATGTCTCTCGAAGGATGCTTGTAATTTCTGCATTGTTGGTTCGTCTTGGGCTTGTACCCATCTCCACAGCCTCGATTCAAGCAATCCGTCAGAGACTGCTTGTCTTCCCTTATCAGCGAGTTTTACAGTACGTCGAACGAGTTCATTGATGGTGACAAACCCTTTGTTTGAAAGACCATGCCCAGCCCCGGCTACAATCGCTTGGTCCGTCCAACCACATGCTTTCATGACATCTTCAAGAGACCATGTATGAGTAGGTTGCCCGAGCATTGCCCGTAGCATCCTACGTTCTGGATTCGACAACCCAGATGATTCGGTCATAACGTTTCCACCCCCTCAAAGGGTTTCAATTCACCGCCTCAATTTAGACAAAAGCCTCAATCATCGTCGGTATCGAACATAGCAAGGAGATTCAACACTTCACGCTGACGCTCTTCCATAGCCGTTCGTTCTTTCTTAGGAAGATCTGGATCCTTTAATGCTTCAGCAATTGTCTCGAGTTCAGCCCTTGCATCATCACGAGATTTCTCGAGTTTCCTACGTTCTCTCTGCATCTTACGCTTAGCAGTTCGTTGTGTTGTAGCTTCTGCTTGAGTATAGATACTGTCGGAAAGTTCCACAGATGTTGGGAATGGAATGTTGATGTTTTCGTTACCAAAGCGTTCATCGACGTTTCGCAACAGCCAGTCTTTTGCAACCCATTCGTCGCTGTAGTCTTCAACCCATGTGTAAACACGGAAAACTTTTGCAAAGTCTCCAAGTTCATTGAGTAGAATTCTCGGCTCTGGGCGATCAATAACGTACGGACATTCTTTCGCAAGTTGAAGGAGCGTATACTTCACGTGATCGATATCTTCTCGATAGTCGACTCCTACATCAATAACAACCGATATACGACGAGCAATTCCATCTCCGCCACCTCGTGCGTGGTTGATGATTTTTGATTCAACCAAGGTGTTGTTAGGGATCACAACCAAGCGCTCATCTCTGTCGAGAACTTTCGTGGACAGGATACCTACGGAAACCACAGAACCAAGGGTATCTTCAACCTCAATACGGTCACCAACCTCAAATGGCCTGTCGATTGAAAGTAGGAACGAGTTGACGATGTTTCCTAACGTCTGTTGGACTGCTAATCCGATAATCAAAGAGAATACCGCTAGTGAAGCGAGAATTCCCAACAATTCTATATCGAGTTGATCCAATGCGAAATAAAGACCAGCAAACCAAACAACAGCTCGAAGGAAGAAGACGATAATTGAATTGCTTCCCGATACTGTTACGTTCCCTTGAGAACTAAATCGATCCATAATTACTGGAATGAGATGCTTGATTGAAACGCTAAGTATTGACGCGCTGAGTATGACATAGAAGGCAGCAAACATTGGTTCAGTTGTATCGAATGTTGCCCCGTCAGTGCCAAGAATCCATCGAATCGTTAATTGAGCACCAAGAGCGATAATGAATGCATAGGTTCGATTAGCAAGCGGGCGATGCAGATGATCATCCCAATCAACTTCTGTTGCAGTTACAAATTTCCACCAAGGTCGAATAATGAGGTACTTCGCTACAAAAAGTCCGAACAAGATTGCACCAAATGCAACAGCAAGTCGAATATAATCGTTAAGAGCATTTAGATCATCAATGTACCCTTGTATGTCCATCTTGAAGACTTCCTTATTCAAAACGGCCCGTATAGACATATAAAAGCATGATACCTATAGGGATAATTTTGATGCCTTAAGAATCATCAAAAAAGAGCATAATTTCTCCAAGAGAGAGAGACAACATCAAAGAGTCAAGCCACGAGACATGGCCATGTCGGAACACATTGCTAAACCAACCAACATAAATTTCATCAATTCTTCCTTTTTAATAGGAACACCGATTTTAGCCTGTACGTCACTCATTTACTATTCGATGAATTATGGCATATCTTGGTTCGAACCTGTTATTTTCTTCTTCTTTTATTTTGCATCTGGATTGTCCATCACCGCTGGATACCACAGATTGTTTAGTCATCGCACACACAAAGGCGAGTGGCCAATTCGTTTATTCTATGCTCTCTTTGGAGCAGCAGCATTCCAAAATTCAGCAATCAAATGGTGCAGCGATCACAGACGTCATCATCTCAAGACCGATAAAGAAGAGGACCCTTACTCAGTAACCCGCGGATTCATGTGGGCTCACATTGGATGGGTTATGGTCGATGAAGGCGATGAAATCGTAGAGCATGTCGAAGATTTACAAGCCGACAAAATCTTAGCATGGCAAGACCGCCACATCTTCCTGATCGGTTTCCTTGTTGGAATCGTTTTACCAGGCTTAGTCGGGTTTGCATTGCTCGGAAATATTCACGGCCTACTCGGTGGGATGATTTACGGAGGATTCCTGCGTGTTGTCGTCGTTCACCACGCTACGTTCCTCATCAACTCTGCAGCTCACACATGGGGTACACAACCGTATTCAACAGCAAACACTTCGAAAGATTCACCACTGCTTTCATTCTTCACATTTGGAGAAGGTTACCACAACTTCCACCATACATTCCAAGCAGATTATCGTAATGGACATCGATGGTACCATTGGGACCCATCAAAGTGGTTGATTAAATGTGCATCTTGGATTGGATTGACAAAGGACCTCCACAAGATTCCTGAAAAATCAATCGAATCAAAACGCATGAAAACAGCGTTCGAACGCAAGGCGAAGGGACAATACATCGAAAGCGATTACCAAGAGAAATTAACCGACTGTATAGCGCAACTTCGCAAAGGATTCACCGAACTAATGTCGCGACGAAAGGAATACAAGCAGGCCAAAAAGTCGAAGAACCAACAATCCAAAACAAGCTGGAAATCAATAAAAGAGGCCCACAGAAACAAAATCAAACAATGCAAAATGAAAATTGCAGAAGCGCGAGAGGAATTCAATATGCTCATGAAAGCCTTGAAAGATAAGCGCAGTAAGAAATCTGTTTCTGCTTAATCATCAGACTCGATACGCTCAACTGCGACACATGGAATTGTGTGAAGACAATCTTTGTTCAATTCCATATCAGACGGCTCAACCAGAGGCTGTAGTTCACCCATCTCTTCCAAGAGGCTTGGACCTGCAGCAAGATAGTAGACAGAGCCGAGCCCATCTCTTGAGTTCTCAGCTGTTGCGTTCGGGTTTGTAGCGCATTCACCTGTGCATCCATCTGCAAAAGCAACGTAGACACGTCCTTCTCGATCAATATGTAAATCATTGAAATCCAGTAAATTACGATTGGAACCACCAATGTCACGACAGTCTCCTGAATTCAAACAAATCGACCCTCTCTGCACAGGGTCATCGGTTACCTTGTACGTATGGAAAACTGGATTGTCATCCAGCGCATTGAGACTGTATGTAATGTAGAGATGGTAGGTTGCATTGTTCGGTGCAAAGTGTGCATTACCATCCCATGGATTCCCATCAAGATCAGATTGATTCAGCATTTCTGAATTTTCACTTCCAAGATAGGTTATGGCAATCCTACCAGGATCTCCTGCATCGGTTTGAGGGAATACCGTAGAAATAACTTGATTTGGAGAAATTCGAATACTTTCCTGCTCCCAGGTTTCACCAGAATCGATTGAACGGGACATGTAAATCCCTTCATCAGCACCTGTCCATACGTGATATGCATTGGAAGAAGTGTCGGTTGAAACCTCTGAATTCTTTCGAGGATATGGTGTCCCTACGTCTTGACCCATGGATTCTTCGAACCAAGAAAACCCATTGTCTTTCGAAACGATGACCGTAGGAGTTTCGACTCTTGGCGTCACGTACACGGTTCCATCAGGTGCTGTTGAAATTGCTCCATGCAGACCTCCATTGGTTGTAGCCAAGCCAATGATTTGACCACCTGCCTCGAATGTTGCACCGCCATCAAAACTTGTGAAACAGAAAATTCCTGCAAGTTTATTGTAGCAATAATACACGGCTGTTTCATAGAAACTTCCTGTGAATTGACCCAACGCGCCATAACCTGAACTGGTCCATGGTCCACTTGCAAGTTTGATGTGATCGTTGATAGGAGTGGTTCCTGAGTCATGCGGATTGCCCAACCAAGATTCACCATCATCATCACTCCAACAAATCCATGATGTCTCAAGACCGATCATTTGAACATTGAAAATTCGATCTGTAATTGGATCAACCCAACCATATGGATCGCTTGTTGTTGGAGAACATTGAATTGGATCTTGAGTCTCTTCCCAAGTTACACCACCATCACAAGACCGCATGACTTTCTCCATTGCAATGAAGAAAATACATCCACTTGATGTGATCCCAATACTCGGTTCTTTTCCTGTTTCACCAACATCACTGAATTGAAATGTCATCTCAAGAGGAGCAGCATTTGTAGCATCTCCGTTTTTGTCAGTGATGAAGTAATTGGTATCAATTTCCACCTCAGGTTCTTCCATCTCTATGACTTCTTCATTTCCAAAACATCCAGAAAGTGAAAGTGTCAACATTAGGAAGGCCAACAGTATCGCTAGGCTACGCATGAAGGTACGTCACAAGGGTTACATAATGACCTTCCGATAGACAAGTGTCGTGTTTTCTTACTCATTTATCTGAGAATTCATTGAAGTTTTCAAACGAAGGTGCTGCTGTAGGACGGTTTTCTGGTTCGTTATTGTTGAACGCATCTTGCTGCTGTATCCAGTCTTTTCCAAGGCTATCCGTACCAGATTGTGAGCGACGTTGAATAAACAGCACAAGGAAGCCAATTATGGCTAAGCCAAGTGCAATTCTCCAACCGAGATCAAACAATGAATCCATTCCAGCTTGTTGTGGGAACCAATCATTTGAATCAGCCACACCATCTCCATCACTGTCGTATTTGGCATTCTTATCGAAGGGGAATACATCCGTATTGTCACCTAATCCATCACCATCGGAATCAAGCCACTCAAAGGCACTGTCAGGAAAGGCATCGGTATTATCCCCTACTCCATCATAATCGGTATCATAGCATTCTGTGGCGTCAAATGGCCAAACATCTGAATTATCACCACAACCATCACCATCAGAATCAAGCCATTCTGTTGAATCGTTAACAAAAGCATCGATATTATCTCCTACACCATCCAAATCAGTATCATACCATTCAGATGAATTCAAAGGAAAAGCATCACTATTATCTCCAAATGTATCGTTATCAGTGTCAAACCATTCAGAAGCATCTTGAGGAAACACATCACCGTTGTCACCGTAACCATCACCATCTTCATCAGACCATTCATCTCCATCTGAAGGGAACACATCAACTGAGTCCGCAATTCCATCACCATCTCGGTCAGGACATCCCAGTGGAATCAACGAGAGACCAAATTCGTACGGACAATCATCGCTGTTATCTCCCACGCCATCAGAATCCCAATCAGACCATTCTTGTTCATTTGCAGGGAACGCATCGTTATTGTCTCCAACACCGTCCTCATCTGTATCGATGCATTCTTCAGGATCCAATGGGAATTCATCGCTGTTATCTCCACATCCATCACCATCCGTATCAGCCCATTCAAGTGGATCGAGGGGGAATGCATCAAACCCATCCTTGTACGAATCATAATCGGAATCTGGATTTCGAGGATCGGTTCCAATTTGATCTTCCTGAAGGTTTGAGAGACCATCGCCATCAATATCGAGATCTTCAATATCAGAACAACCATCGGAGTCTAAATCTACAAGATGGAGGCCAATGATGCCTTTTGGACATTCATCATCATAATCAGGAACAGAGTCATTGTCATCGTCCCAATCCTCAGAATCAGAACAACCGTCGCCATCATAATCGATAAGATTTGGACTTAATGGACATGGATCGATTGCATCATTCATCCCGTCTCCATCAGAATCTTTCTGCTCATCTGAGCAACCAGATTCATCGACAGTTGCGCCTAAAATCGTACCTGGACAGTCATCCTTCGCATTGAGAACAAGGTCTCCATCGTCATCCCGCTGAGCCCAAGAACACCCGTCTGAATCTACTGTTGAGACATCATCTGTCCACATGCACTGATCCATGCCGTCAACAATGCCGTCACCATCGGTATCGGCCTGGCCAATTGCTTCTATCGCAAAGCGACCAATGTACTGATGCATCATCCGAGTAGGATGTGCTTTATCGAAGAAAACATATTCATCAACGTTTGAAACAACTGGATCTCCATTGTTACAGATTGGAAGAGGTAACAAGCCAACACCACCCGAACACGCTGCAGATTGTGTATTGACAAGTCCTAAGGCATCCTTATTGACCATAATGTCATTGAAGATGGCATAAGCATCGATTGAATGAACCTTGATTGCTAATTCAGCCTGTAAATTCGTGACCAGAGTAGCCAGTTTTCCGTTGTAGGATGCGACTTCAGAACCAATATTCTGTTGTTGAGTTTGACTCCGACTTTGAATCTCTGGAGTTTTTTCCAACGGAGGTAAGTTTGGAATAATGAACTCATCAGCCCCTGCTGTAACCAATTGCCGAATGTGAGTTTCCATGTTTGCAACAATCGTATCGGAATTAGCCGTACCGTAGAGGAAATCGTTTCCTCCAGCCCACAACGTTACAACATCATTTGATGCGAAACTTGATTGAACATTTGTGGTATAACTTGTGATTTGAGTGCCAACATTGGGCAATACAAGGTAGGAAAAGCCAGCACCGGTTTGTGAACCGCCAAATGCTCTATTATCACCAGGTTGTGTTCCTGAACCAACCGTTGTCGTCACGCCATAAGCTTGAGATACGTATTCAACCCAAACCATTCCATTTGAAAATCTGCCTTGCCAATAAGGAGGAACATCAGGAACATTGAGGATTGAATTTTTGGCGTTCCCCATATCGCTCAATGAATCTCCGAAAGCTACGAGGTTACCAATTGGTGCAATCTTACGGTTCTGAAACATGGTAAATGAGTGATCATCTTGAGAAAGAATTCCTCCAGCAGAATCGAGCAAATTGGCACTGAAAGTGTAGAAATGTTCGTTGCTGTAAATGTGCTTGAGTTCAATCACCTTCGCCGTAATAGTACCTGTTGCTTTGAATGTTAGCGAACCATTTGCAACGAGATTATTATTGACATCCCGTACATCCCAAATAAGTGTAAAGTTGGTGTTGTATGGGGCGTTTTTCAACTCGATTTGTATAGGAATCGTCTCATTTGAAAGCCAGTCATAGCGAGATAATTCCACATCAAATTCGATCGCTCTCCCTTCTGCTTGCGCATTTGACAAAGCGACTTGACTGGTCATCAAAAGAAAGACCAACAAGACTTGAATGCGCATACGATACCACAACCAATAACTCATCTAAAAGAGGCCACACATAAAACAACACCGACGTATATTGTTCATGAAATTATGAACTTGCCTTGTCGAGTCGATTTGACATGAGATTCACGATTGCTTGTCTGAGTGCATCTTCTTGTTGTTTTGAAAAACCAAGTAATTTCATAATCGGTTCTTCCAATGCAATCCTGTCACGCATTGACATCTCAGAAACCACATCTTGGATTGGTCTTTGAAGGAAGGTTTCCAGAACCTCGTTTTCAAAATGAAGCGAATCTAAATCTGGAATGGGTATTTTCTTGACTTCATAGACAGGAGATTTTAGTGCACCTAATCCAAGAGAGTTGAAACTTGTAAGCAATTTGTGTAAGATAATAGGGGAACTATTTAGCCAAATACATAACTTCAGTGCATCGACATTAGCATCGCTTAAGGTGATGCCATAGAACTTATCTGAATAAGAAATTGAGAGATCATTTAAGCAAACTCTATGCGATGAACCCATCGTTTCCATCCACAAAATATCAGCAGGCTTACTCGGATTAACAGTATACCATAACTTCCTTGAACGACACGTAGAGGCTTGATGATAGCCTTTGGATTCTCCATGATGGATATAGGAAAGAGCAGACGAGTCCGCAAGTAATTCCTTTGGGTGTGAACAGGAAAAAAGACGATTCGAACGATTCGAAAGGCTGGTACGAATGCTCTGACACTCGGTAGGTCTTCGAAGAATTTGAAGAAGATATTCGTCCTCTATGTCATACGTCTCAATTTCTTGTTCATTCATGTAAAAGAATTCATTGCTTCCAGTTGAAGAGCCTCGACGTATTTGAGCAAGTTGTTGCAGTTCACGCGATTGCGGCTTGAGTGCTTCGATCATTTCAAAATAAATTTCTGGTGCTCTGTGGAAGAGTGAAAGCCTTTGACCCACATAGATTCCATGACTATCACGACCAGATTGGAACAACTGTTGTTGTGAAATTGTCATTACATTTCGTAGAGTTTGAGATTCAATGGAAGCGAAAAAATCCCCCTCTAACATGACGAAGCTTGTCTCTTTAGGTTCCGATTTACGAATGATTGAGATGATGGTATTGACGTCTGCGTTACTAAATTGTTTCTTTTTCATTGAATCAATAAGAGAAATGATGTGAGTTTTTGTTAACAAGTATTGTTGCAGATGGTTGCCAAAACGAGAATCAAGCCAACTGTTTGAACAAATGAAGATTTGAATTCCATTTGGACGTAGAAATTCATTTGCCCGAGCGAAGAAATAGCAATATAAATCTGAAGTTTTATCAACAGGAGAGGGTTCTAAACACGTATATTGTTGAAGCAATTCTTGCTTGTAATCAGAATCGATGTGTCCGTGACGAACATAAGGAGGATTCGCTAAGACGAGATCAAATCCACCATTCGTGGATTGTACATCTTGGACACATTTCGGCCCTAGCCCAAGTAAACTATCCATTGCTTCAAGATTGAATATATCGGAAGAAATAGTGAGTGGATTTACTGAATCAGTAGCCAAGGAGAGCCACAGGCGACACATTGTACGAGTCACTGCTTTTGGATCCACATCAATTCCAAAAATGGATTGCGAGATAAGTTGATATTTTAGATCAAACTTAGACAGACGATCATCAACCATAGAGATGGATAGTGTTTCATAGATTCGGAGAAGTTCTTCCAGCAAGCCAATCAGATATGCTCCTGAACCACAAGCATGATCGATTGCTTTAATCGAAAGCAACTCATCCCTTAGTACCTTTATCTGAGGAGGTGATAAATGGTCAATGGAACCGTCGTCCACCAAGTTTGTAATTTCTTCATTTGTTTGGTCAGTTCGCTCTACGAGAATCAGTTTGATTCCCTCGTTACACATGTAACGTACGACTGGTTTTGGAGTGTAAAATGCACCCTTATGCTGCCGATTGAGCATAAGTTCCTCAAACAAAGTCCCTATAATTTCAGGATTAATTAAATCTGAGGAATCAAGTTCGTCGATGGTGAAATCATATTTGTAAAATAAACCATCTTCTCCTGTAAGTGACATCATAATCTCATCTGGAAAATCTCCTTTCAGACCATTGAGATACGACTCAGAAAAGAGATCAAAATTCAGTAAAGGAACCGAACCATAGACCTCATCCTCTTGATGACCTTTCACAGAAAGCCCCTTCGAAAAGAGTGGTTCAAACCGTGATGAATAGATCGACATTGAACCAATACCGCCTGCATTACAAAGGGCAGAAAGATAGTTTGAATTCCCTTGAAATACAAGCCATTTTTTCTCTTCCAAAAATCGAAGGAAAATGAGACGAAGGAAGAAGTTCTCAACGACATCGTGTGCCTCTTCTTGTGAAAGTATTGAGTCTTGGAGAAGAAGATTCATTACCTTTTGAAAATGCTCTTTGCAGTCGTCTATGAACTGATAAGAATACGAAGAGGTTGTGTTCTCATCTCCCATATCCGAACCTCCTTAGCATCTACTGCCCACATACAAGTCTTAGTCTCACCTCTTAGAACATTAAAAAAATCAATCAACTGATGTTGGGAAGATTTATTCAACTCACGTACAGACAGAGAATCATGTCCGATGAAGAAGAGACCTGGAATGTCAGCGATGCTATGAATAAAATCCGTGCTGCACTTGATGAAAACAATCAATCTGTCGAAGATCTCTTTGCTTCTATCGATGGAGATGATGATGGGAAAATCAACGGACCTGAACTCTACAAGGGACTTCAGAGTGTTGTAGGTGACAAACTTTCACCAAACCAAGTTTCAATGATCATAAAAGCACTCGACACGAATGAAGACAATCGAATCGATCTCGGTGAACTTCAATCGGGTCTTTCTTCTGAAGAAGAGTGAACATCCTAAAATTGTCCGCTTTTTCTATCGAAGTGCGGAATGATAGGGGTCTTGTCAAAACTACCCCCTCTTGTTTTAGGTAAGAAGCAGGACAGTGTGATGTTCAGGAAGATGAAACATTGTTTGTTTTGTCAACGACGTGAGGGAAAACAATGGAAGGTTTCGAAACACTTGGCTTATCAAACGAACTTCTACGTGCGGTAAAAGCAGAAGGGTACACTACTCCTACGCCCGTACAAGAACTATGTATCCCACCACTTTTGGAAGGAAAAGATGTGTTGGGAGTTGCTCAAACTGGTACAGGAAAAACCGCTGCTTTTGCATTACCTGTATTGCAAGTTATGAGTCGCTCAAGACCTCAAGGAAAGCGATACATTCGAGCACTTGTGCTCTCTCCAACCAGAGAATTGGCAGCACAGATCGATGAACGCTTTTCTGCCTACAGTGACCATCTGGATCTCAGGCATAAGGTCATCTTCGGTGGAGTTAAACAAAATCCACAGGTTCGAGCTTTGGAAAAGGGACTCGATATTCTCGTTGCAACACCCGGACGATTGCTCGACCTCATTGGTCAAGGATTCATTGACTTAGGACGTGTCGAATTCTTCGTTCTCGATGAAGCAGATCAGATGCTTGACATGGGATTCATTCGAGATATACGAAAGGTGCTGAAACTCCTTCCGAAGAGAAGACAGAACCTCTTGTTTAGTGCTACAATGCCAAAATCAATTGCAGAATTAGCCGAATCATTCCTTCGAGACGCCATCATGGTCGACGTCAGTCCAGAAGAAGTTACTGTAGAACGAATCGAACAGAAAATCATGTTCGTTCGAAAAGCCGACAAACGCCGAATATTGGTCAAAATTATCAAGGGTGAAAAAGTCGAAAAAGGTATTGTATTTACTCGAACAAAACATGGTGCAAATCGGCTGGTAAAGCAACTTGCTCAGTCTGGTGTCAATGCAGCAGCAATTCACGGGAACAAGAGTCAAAGTGCGAGGACAAAAGCGCTTGCAAGTTTCAAGGCAGGACACACACGTATCCTCGTTGCAACAGATATCGCAAGCCGTGGAATCGATGTTGACGATATCACTCACGTATTCAATTACGACCTTCCAAACGAACCCGAAAGTTATGTCCACAGAATTGGCCGTACCGCTCGAGCTGGAAAGTCAGGCATAGCCTACGGATTCTGTGATGAATCGGAATCGGGATATCTTGTTGGAATTCAGAACCTCATTGGATTTGAGATCAATGTTGATGATGAACATGAATTCCATTTCCAAGGAGCTGTTCCTAAACCTGGTCAAAAGCCAGGTAAAATCAAGACAAATAATCCGAAGAAGAAACCGAACAGAAATCATCAGAATCGTTCAAACAAACCAAAACAGAAGAAAAGAAACAATCACAATTCACGTCAACCAACTTCTGGGCGTTCACGCTCCGGGAGTGGAGAAGGACGTTCTGGAAATAGCGGAGGACGTTCTGGAAATAATCGAGGACGTTCTAGAAATCAACGAAACAATCGTTGATTTAAATCAGGACTTGATTTCAGACATTTCAGCATCTTCCATGAGAATGAACTCATAGGAACCTGTTGCACTGTCGTAATCAATGCTCAAGAATAGAGCTTTCATTTGTCTATCCTCAAATGGATCATGGAACCATGGCTGACCACCACGAAAGATTTCAAGAATTTGTTTGAATTCTGGCATGGACATATCACCAGTAATTCTGTATTCAGCTGATTCTGCACCTTCGTCCATCAGATCATCACCTTCTTGACCTCGAATGACGGTACGTTGCAGTCGACGTTTTACATTCAAATGTACATTGCAATTTGAAATCTTATGCCAGTCTTTTCCAACGCTTGCAATAAAGCATTCATTTGCTTCCATGACTGTTAGAGAGGGGGTATGGTTTGTAACCTTTTTCAGTAAAACCAGATGAAATATACGCCCCATCCGATGAAAAATAAACTCACTGTAGCGTATTTGAGAAACGGAAATTGTTTCGTCACATCCTCAACTTTATTCCCAATATCTTCGAGTACTTCATCAGTAACTGCAGCGGCTGCAAGTTCAGTCAATGCTTCTCCTGCCATGATTGTAAATCTCTTCTCTGTTACTTAGTCATTGGGACGACATAGTCTAATCACTCAAGAAACGTATTTCATGAGGAACATAACGGTAAAGGTCGATACCCCCTGACACCTCAATTGCAATAGGAAATTGATCACACATGCAAGAATAACAGTACACTGTAGATGTCATTGTCCAAGAGTTTGGCCCTTTATTCATCAACATATGTCCAGGAAGCCCACACTTATCGCAAGCTTTCAATGAAACAGAATCCATCTACTCATCCTCCATAACAATTCCTTCTAACTCTGGTTCATCGACCAACTCCCCAAGGAACATATCATGCCCGCAATGAGAACAGACGACGTCTAAATCAGGCTCTATCAATGGCTTCCTAGTAAGTGTTCGATGGTTCGGATAGCGCCCCCAGAAGCAAATTTCTGGGCCATTCGGACCAACAACTAATACACCAGTTAAGTCAACTTCATAGATTCCTTCGCACCCACACTCAGGACAGACTGCCTGAAGATCAGGGTCGACTTCGAATAATTTCTTATCAATTATTTTTGAGTTTCTTTGTATTCCATTCTCCATTTTATCACCTCCAAATTTTAACAATAATTGTGTGAATAAAAAACGTCCATGGTTTATAAACACGACGGTCAGAGCAATTTCGTCTTTATTAACTCTAGATTCGAATATGCACTATGCTTGGGTGTCGAAGATGCGGAGCTCCAACCACAAGTGGATATTGCCACATTTGCAAATCAATGCGAGAAGACATATGCAGAATATGTGGAAGGCGTATACATGATGGAATCCGAACAGCAGAACGATTTCTTTGCAGAAACTGCCGCTAAGAATTGAAGGAGTTTAAGGCGCCTGTTCAACTACATATCGAGAAGGCCAGAATCACAAATCTTGCACCAATAACCTGGGTAACGATTGGGCTTTGCAGGAGGAGTGACAGTTCTGTTATCTTCATACATTTGCAGGCCACAATCGCATCTCTCATCAGTGAGAATATTTCCGTATGCGGCTAGCGGGCCTTTCCGGGCCGCTTCCGCTGTTTTAGGAGCAGGGAATTTTCTGCCGAGCAAATCCCTCACATACTCCGATCGATGTTTCATTGCTTTGTCTGCTGCAGCATCAATTCGTGCTAACAACTCCGGTGAAACCATAACGCTGAATTTTACTTTTTCATTGGAATCCTCGGTGCTCATGTAAGTTCTATCACGTCTGAGTATTTTTGAGTATCGTATCTTAGAAGGGCAACCTCAAAATCCGAGGATAAGGCCATTGACATTGCAAAACGAAAGTGATATAACAACTCTCCGAGTATCAAATAACATGCCAATCAAACAGGCTCTCAAGGATGCATATGAAGACGTGAGTGCATCAAACGCAGTGGGTACACCGAATGCTGGTGTTTTAAATCAACACCCCGGCGAATACATTTTCCAAAAGTATGTCGAAATTGCAGAATCTTGTGGTATCGTGATAGACGTAGAGGACTGTTTTCAACCCGAAGATCAACCCGAACCATTTAATCAGTTGGAGGGGGAACAAGAACAAACACAGGAACAAAAATTCGTTAGGTATTCACGCATCTATTTCTCTGCAATAAATAAATTCACAAACCTTGTAAAAGATGAGGATGAATACAGCGAATTTCGTACTGCTATGTTCAATGAACTTCATCAAAACAAACAATTTCTTAGAGTTTGTTCCTTTCTCGTTGCGGGGTGTGATGATGGAAACATCTTCGAAACAGAACTGAGGTTTGAAGAAGAGGAATGGTTTTTTGACGGAAATGAATTGGAAGAAGTAACAGGACATCATCCCAACGAGAGTGCTGATGAGTACCTTCTAGAGGGTGCAGATTATCCATGTGATGCATATTCGGTCCACCTCGATCGCAGTACTAAGCAAGTTTACTCCCTAGTCGATAGATGGACTATGCAATCAATCGAGAGGGGGACATATCAGGAATGCGAGGATGAAAATAGGGATTTAGAGAACCCTGTGAAACATATTGTTGTAAAATCATCGGGTCACGGGTTCCATCATCACGAGGGTAGTGCACAATGGGAGGGAACTATTGATGAGTGTCAGGATTGGATTGGCGATAAGTCATCACCCAATGAGCATTATCATTCTACACCACGATATGAGATTAAACAAGAAATGATATTGATTCCTGAGGTATACCACCCTTCCATCATCTTAGCAAAAATGGATGGAATTGCTCATACAATACGGGATCTAAAGATGATTCACAGTGAATCCCTATTAGAGAATTGGCTGAGTTATGGCCCTCCAGGGGGAAACAGTCTGATGATGAGGATGAATGGTAGCGATCGAGATGACAAACCAAAATCTGCGCCTAATCCCCGAACATACTATCCTGACGATGATGCAAAACAATTTGTGTGTAAATTGAGGCCAGGCAAATGGTCCAATGAATTGAACAATTTAGCTGACGCGTTCACGGAGTTACCACCAGGTTTTGAGTTAGCCATTTTACTTTGGGCACATTCAGCAAATTCTAACTTTACGGGTTCAATTCACAGCCAAATAAAAGCATCTCCGTATAAAAATCGAGTAGCAGGTATTGTTCATTATGATAATCGAGGAACATATATTTCCGAACATGAATACACTAAGGATGGATGGAAATTTGTGGATAAAAACCCTGAGCATAAAGGGCCTATCGAAGGTTTCGATTGAGATGTTCAAACACACAGGTGAGTAAAATGGGAACATATTCACTCTGCTTTGAAGACATTGAGAAACTTGCAAGTGCCAGGACTGGCGAACTTGGTGACAAATCGATCATTGTTTCATTGGACCCTCAAGGAACGGTCGAAGACTGGAAAGAACAATTCGATCCAGAACGCGATTTGTTTTTTATAAAATTTGAAAATTTAAAATCAATAAAAGGATTGCCGAATCATTTTCTTATCAAAAAGCTCAAACAATGTGGTGTCTGGCCAAGCGATTATGCTAAACAAAAGAATTTCGAAGATCACGACTTTTCGAAAGACCTCAGTGTAATAAACTCCAAAAAAACATACCTCCTTTTCGAGGCGCCACACAAAGGCCCTCGCCTATTTGCAAAAACTAAAATGATAGACAATAAGATTAATTCCTCTCAAGGAAAATTAATCCAGCACCTCTTAGCATCGAAGCCTGATGATTTGGATTGGAGGAAAGAATTTATCGAACAAGAAATGTTTGGTCAATATACTTACAACGTTCACCAATTGAATAGTTCCCCTGCTAAGACGAAACTTTTCCCTCATCATTGGAAATCTTTCATCAGTGACGAACCAAGAAACCCAATTAAGTCTAATCCAAAGGATTCTGAGGGGGCTAAAACCAGTTTTTATCTCTGGTCGAAAGGCATTTCGAGAAAAAACGACAAAGTAAATCTTGGCGAAAAGGACGCATCGGAATTGTGGGAATATATTTTGCAAATCCATAATAGAAATGAAGTTTGGAGAACATTGCAGCCTTTGATCGTGGATTTTCTTTCAGAAGTTCTCAATATTGATAAGAAATTTATCGTTCAGAAGGAGTGATTGTTTTGGGCAAGACAGATGATCATGGTTTTTTACTCAAAGCACCAGAATTTTTACCACTCGATCTTGAAGAATTGAATAAATTTTATGCAAGTAATCCAGAGGGTTTCAATGCAATGATGTGCGCATACATGGAGTATTTCGAAAACCAACTGACACCAGATGTTGATAGATTTTTGAAGAGCTCAAAACATCAGGAAGAGATTGTATCTCTTCTGAAAGCAATTCATGCTGAGGTTGCAAATGATACAGGCACTAAATTTTCCCATCAATCTTTG
>CAXDRT010000009.1:0-27405 GCA_963991835.1 uncultured euryarchaeote | reverse complement strand
AATCGTGTTTCAATATAGCACGGTGAATATGCCCCTGCTCCTTGCACACACCGCCCGTCAAACCATCTTAGTTGGGGGTGGGTGAGGCTGCGCTTTATGGCGTATTCGAGCCTGCCTTCGACAAGGAGGGTTAAGTCGTAACAAGGTATCTGTAGGGGAACCTGCAGATGGATCACCTCCTAAGAAAAGCGAGGCTGGGGCTCTTTGAGCCCCAGTCTCCACCTCTTTTTTTATCAAAGTAACAGTTTACTTTTTACACCGTTTTAATTGCTGCTCCGTAAGCACCTGTATAATCGCTGAACCCTGAAATCGCTATTGGTATTGAATGTAAATGTTGCAATTCTGGGAGCCATAGTTCCTCATTTTTGGTAATTCCACCACTCAGAACTATCGCTTCTGGTGAATATTTTTTTATGAGAATGTTAAGAATATCCGAGAATCGATAAACCCATTCCTTCATGGATATATTTTCATTATCAATCACCTTTGCAGCCGCCCATTGTTCAAGTGTACATTTGAGATCTGGGCTATACTCTCTCCCATATTCGGTTCCTTCGAGTAACTGACCCTTGGAAATCCAACCTGAACCAATACCTGTCCCTATAGTGAGGCACAAAATGTTCTGCTCCTGCCAGGAAGTGGTCTGCTCAATCATCGCCACAGCCGCAGCATCTGCATCGTTTAGTACAGAAACTACCTCAATCTCATGATGGGTGAAATGTGTTCTAAAATCAAATCCATTCCACCAATGTCCCAAATTGGGAGCATCCACAATCACCATTTCTTCTACAATTCCAGGGAACCCAATCCCAAGACTTCCTACAAATTTCCATTCTTTAATCTGGTTCATTATCTCTGAGATGATTGCATTTGTCTCAGTTCCTGACGTATGTGGTACTGTACTCGTATCCAGTATTGATTTACTCCTTTGATCGATAAGACAGAATTTAATCGAGGAGCCTCCAATATCCACGCCTAAGGATTTACGATGACCTTTGATGCTGGTCATCTCTTCACCTCAATCTGTCATGGACTCAAGGAGTCGGTCTTTCATAGATTGACGGAACGTCAACAATCGCAATTTTGGCGCATTCAAGTCAACGGAAATTGAAGCGCCCCTGTTGAAATGAACTTCATCCCAGCCATCTGGGACAACATAACCTCTGTGCATATCGCTCAGGATTTGTGTTGGAGTATCAGTCCAGTCTAGCCATGACCATCGTTCATCGACTCTCATCTGGTGATCTAAATCACGTGCAAGAACGAAATAATGCGTGTCTTCTTCACCTGCCTTAACAACCTCCCGAATTTCGTTAAGACTTACAGGATCCAAGCTATGGGAAAACCAAGCGCCTTGACCAAGCCAAGTTGAAAAGATAAGACCACTACTTTGTTGGTCTGTATTTTGATCTCCTCTACGCAGATGATATTTGCTCGGTGCATATTGATGCGTATTTGCGATGAGTAGTTCATTCATTGCAGGATCTGTCGTGTACCTATTTCCTGATGTTGAATCAATGATTGCTCTTAATCGTGGAAGATTATTGATAATTGCTTTTCCAGTCAAAGCTCTCTCTAAATCGTGTGAAAAGGTATCGAGTGTTGAATCCATGTAGAATCCTACACTTCCATTAGGGTCGTCCGATTTTGGATGAGAATTTACTCCCATCACTGGTGTTGACTCATCAATATTGTGCGAGATGGAAGTCAGTGTTCCATCACCGCCGAGAACAATAACAAGATCACGTCCAATGAAATCTGCTCGTCTTACACGCTCTCTTGCTCGAATCTCAACTCTCAATTGGTGATTTGATTTCGCATCTTCTAGACTTGATTTCAGATGGTCGAGACTATCATCATGAATGGATTCAAAATTTTTCTTGTAAACCACAAGAACGTTTGTCATGCCATCTCCCCATACAAAGCGAGTCAGTCTTCCTTCTTGAAGAAGACCGATGATTCATAAATCACCCAGTCTGTGGTGAATACATGGAAGAGAAGGATGACTTTTGGGCAAATGTAGAATCTGAGCAAGACAAATCGATTCCAAGTATGATGATTTCAGATAATCAACCATCTGAATCAGTGATGATTACAGGTACGCCTCAGCAAATAACGGGAACCCAGCACCAGATGATTTTGATGCAACAACCCAGCTCAGCGCCTAATGTGATTGGAGTTTTTGTCATAATTTGGGGTGGCTTGCAGATATTATCGACCATTGGTGGTGCTTTCATTAACGATCTTCTTCCAGAGGCGAGTCAGGTTGATGCAACCATGGAATGGTATGATTATCTATTCAGTCTCCTTTCGATAGCCTTTGGACTTGGCTTTATTTATGGAGGCTATGCAATAACAAATCGTCAAAAGTTTGGAGTTCATCTTACTTGGGCTCTCCTTTCCGTTGGACTGGTTCTTGGCATTGTTATGGCCTTCTTTGAGCCTATGCCAGATGCACCAGACGGCCAAGAAGTAAACAAAAACCTGTTCCTTGGAATCGCAATCGGCGGTCAATTGTTTTGCAATGCGATTTGTGGCCTGCTTGCAGCAATCCCATTAATGGTAAACAATGCTTTCATGGAGCCGAGCAATCAGAAGAAAGTGAATCAAGTTGAATGGGCAAATGACGTGCTACAACAAGATTAAGGAAGTGCTGTATTGGGTAAAAGAAACGTAGGCCAATTTTGCACCTATGTTGAAGAACTAACCATACAAACAAAGGAACGTTATCAGATATTATGCATCACTGAACAAGTTGAGAAAATCGTATCTGAAAGCAATGTCATCGATGGACTCGTATTGGTCAATCCAATGCATATTACAGCATCTTGTTACGTGAACGATCTTGAAAGAGGTCTTCATCAGGATATAATGGAATGGTTGGAAAAAGTGGCTCCATATCACGGAAAAGATGGTCGTGATGGCCCAGAATATCAACATCATCGAACTGGTGAAGATAACGGAGATGCTCATCTGAAGCGTCAATTATTAGGTCAGCAAGTAACAATGCCTGTTCAAGACGGAAGATTACATCTCGGCACCTGGGAGCAAATTCATTATGCCGAATTTGACGGACAAAGACCTAAACGAATTCTCGTCAAGGTCATTGGTATTCAACGTGAATAACGTTCGTTACTAACTTAAACCGAGACTCCTAGCGTTATCTATGGACATTAAGGACATGAGTCTTGATAGAGGACTCTTTCAACTAACATTACCTTACACTTGGATTGGTTGGATTGGTTGGGTAATTGGAGTACTCTTGGTTCTTGCAGGAATTTTGAATCCGCTTATCTCTCTTGTAGGGCTTCTTATCATCGCGTTATGCTCTCCTGGTTCTCTAGAAGCCGACCTTCACAAAGTGAGAAAGAATGCACCTCAGGCTGAATCTCTCGAGGCCGAGGCTTTGGAGAAGGGATTCTCGATTGACTCATGGTGGATGGGGCGATCAACCTTTACCCCTACTACCGACCCTAGCGATTGGATTCTACCTGCTCCAGGACCTGCTACTTGGAATCAAGACCAATATCTACCACATGGTGATGGAAGTCCATTGCCAGAACATCCAGTGAATGTAGGGACTCCCAGGCCGGCAGTTTTCTCGACCTATGGTGTGATGATGATTGCATTTGTAATTGGAGTGTGCATTGCTGCAGGTATCTTCATTTCAGACCCTCCAAATGCAACGGTTGAAACAGCTGATGGGACAGTATCAGAAGCCGAGGACTTTACTTGGATTGCCTACATTGTTTTGGGCGTTGGATTACTTTGGACAATATTAGGATACTTTCAGTATAAGATGCAGCGGCAAATGGCAGATACTCCAACAAGCCTTGTTCGTTCAGTGGCAGTTGGAAATCCCGAATTGGTCGGTCAAGTCCGTCCCTCAAGAGCAGGTGTTTTGAGAGTCGTTGTTGATGGCCATCCAAATAGAGTCATACCGAATTGTGTACAATTTAATTGGCAATACGAGGTTAAAATTTGTAAAACAACAACTGATAGTGAAGGGAATACAAAGACCGAATGCCATTGGCACTCGGTTCGTTCAGATAGTGGAGCAGTCCCTTTTATTCTCAATGATGGGACTGGAGGGATTCTCGTAAAACCTATGACGTTCAAGAGAGCAGATCTCGGTAATTATCTTCGAAGATGGGAATCGAACCATGCAGATAGTTTGCGAAAAGAACTTGGCGCTGAATTTGCAGCTCGTCTGTTTACTGGCGGAGACGTACGGAAGCATCGATGGACAGTGTATGCTCTTCGTGTTGGAAATCCAGTATACATTCTTGGCACGACTCGTAGCCGTCCTCAGGAAGATGTTCAAAATGAAGGCCTTGACGGAACACTGCAGAATACTTTGTTGGAAGTCGTTGGTGAGGATGCGCCAGGTATCAAAGCAACACTACACAGAGGTTCTGAATTAGCTAATCTTGGAAAGATGCGTTCAGCATTTGAGGTCATGATTGTACCGCTCTGCTTAACCATTGGTGGTATCGTCATTTCCTTGATGAATCTCTAATCATTCAAGCGTATCCTTGATGACCCGAGTTGAACTCGGATGTTCATGGCAGAAGATGTAGTACTGGTTGGCGGCGCTCGAACACCGTTTTGTGAATGGGTTGGAGGAAAGCGTGGAGATGGAAAGCAAGGTGGACTTCTCAAGTCTGTAAGTGCTCAAGAATTAGGAGCGATTGCTATTCAAGGAGCCCTTGAAAAGACCAATACAGATCCTTCAAACGTTGACCATGTTGTAATGGGTTACGCTCTTCAAACATGTTCACAATCAATCTATGGTGCTCGCCATGCAGGTTTGAAAGCTGGAATTCCCCAAGAAGTACCTATGTTAACACTCTCTCGTATCTGTGGTTCAGGTATACAATCGATTGTAACGGGTGCTCAAATGATCATGCTCGATGAAGCATCAACAGTTGTTGCTGGTGGTATGGAGAACCTTTCACAAGCACCACACGTACTTCGCGGTGCTCGCGATGGTTGGAAACTCGGCCGTTCCCCTCCTGTAGAGGATTACATGATGACGAACCTCCAGGATATGACTTGTGGAAAATATATGGCTCAAACAAGCGATGAGATCTGTGCTAGGAAAGGAGTAACTCGTGAAGAAACAGATGCTTTTGCAGCCCGTTCACATCAAAGAGTCCTTGCTTCTATAGAGAATGGAGTCTTTGAAGAAGAGATTGTCGATGTTGTCATTAAATCACGAAGAGGTGAGACGATCATAACGGCTAAAGACGAAGATCACGTTGTCCACAATACTTCGGAAGAATCGTTGGCAAAACTCCCTACAGCATTTGGACCTGAATCCTTGGTTACTGCAGGAAACGCATCTGGAATTGTTGATGGTGCAGCAGCAGTTGTCATCAAATCCGCTTCTCAAGCAGCAGAAGATGGGGATACACCGCTTGCAAGACTCGTTGGATGGGGAATTGTAGGTTTGGAGCCAGCAATCATGGCATATGGTCCAGTACCTGCATCAAGAAAGGCTTTGGAACGAACCGGCCTTTCAGTTGATGACATTGATCTTTGGGAAATTAATGAAGCGTTCGCAGGTCAAGCAGTTGCTTGCGTTAAAGAACTCGGCTTAGATATCGATAAGGTCAACGTCAACGGGGGAGCAGTCGGACTAGGCCATCCTCTTGCAGCCACAGGAACTCGTCTTACATTGACTCTCGCTCATCAATTGAAGCGTTCTGGTGGCAAATATGGGATTGCAACCGCCTGTATCGGTGGTGGACAAGGTATTGCGCTTGTAATTGAATCTCTTTGAGGGAAACAATTCTTCAGACAGACACTTTCTTTTTGCATGCTGGGCATGTTGCAGTTCCTGAAGTCCCTGCTTTCACATTGAACTGAGCAGAACAATAAGGGCACTGTAAAAGAACTTTGTCGTTATTTTGAACCGCTGACCGACTCTGAGAGACTTGCTTTTGTCCAGCTTGATGTGACTTTGTCGGATAACCTCCTGAATTCTCTAAAGGCCAGCCTGGCTTGAGGTTATTGAATTCAGCAAGCAGTGGTATGCCTACAATCACTGAGCAGGTAAAGGAGCACATGAGAGACCAGGATATGGGGAGTGTTCCATCAAGACCAACTGAGAGCGGACTCCATTCATCATGGTACATTATTGAAAGGCTTCCAGAAATAATTAATGTCGCTAATGTCAAAAACATCCCATTTCTATATCCTAATATTGTAATCACTCCTCCAATAACGTAGAGGAATCCTATTCCCCACGCAAGTAGTGATTCAAACAGAAATACTTGCTCATCAAAGGCTGAAAAGAACATTGCCATTCCGATTCTAAAGATAC
The DNA here is from genome assembly GCA_963991835.1 of uncultured euryarchaeote. Lineage (GTDB taxonomy): Archaea > Thermoplasmatota > Poseidoniia > Poseidoniales > Poseidoniaceae > MGIIa-L2. The sequence goes on along the minus strand of CAXDRT010000009.1, from coordinate 21,077 downwards.
CGTATATGATGATTAATGATCCAATAACTTGTGCAAAACCTGTCGTTCCACCACTCTGAGTTATGTGAATAATTTGTTGAGGTGTCTGCATGTATTGTTGTTGATTTTGAGGTTGTGTCTGTTGCTTGTACTGAGGAACTAATCCTTCATCATGTTCCATCAGGCGAATAATAACCTCGTTTTTATTACCGCTAACCCTTAATCCTCGTTCTCTGCATAGAGTTTTTAATTCAAGGAGAGTAAGACCTTCGTAATCCATGAGAGTTACTTTATTTCGATTATACTTGAACGTATACCCTGCATACTCATTATGAGGATATCAAAATCATCTAAATTCTAAGTAATATGCTGCGTTAATTATCGTAGCAAAACTAACCCATGCAATGTATGGCCAAACAAGAATTGAAGCATTTGGCACTTTTTTGAAAGTTAAGAAGGCATAGATGACCGAGAAAATAATCATGAAGATGATCATAACTAACGAAATGAGATACTCTGCTGAATTGAAAACACTTGGCCAGAGTAGATTAAGTGCAAGTTGGGTTGTGAAAAAGAAGATAATGGAATTGAATTTTTCTAAATTATCACGATTCATTATGGTGTAATATATACTGAAAGCAAGCATCGTATACAACACTGCCCAAATCGGTCCAATAATCCAACCAGGAGGCGTAAAGAAGGGCTCATATTCAGAATCAAAGGTCAATAAAACACCTCAGGAGCCTCGTCCCAATCTTGATTCAACATGCATCGAAGGCTTCGATGACGTATTGGGTGAGTGGACTTGTCCATGCCAGTTCACTGATTCCATCCTTACCTTGCAATGCATATGCTCGAACAACATCTCGAACTCTTACGTTTCCATCTGCTGAACGTGCGAGGATCGTTGCGCCTTTGATTGCCTTTCCTGTCCCGTGTGGGTCATATACAGTGTCTAAAGCATCTGAAAGGAACCAATCTGCTTTACCGCCTGGTTCGCCATCATAGGTTTTCTTCGGTCGCTTGGAACCAAACATCCCACTTGATTTTGGTTTACTTTTCTTAGGCGCCTTCTTTGCAGGAGCGGCTTTCTTAGTTGGTTCTGATTTCTTGGTTTCAGAAGTTTTCGTCTTTGTAGATGAAGCCTCTTCCTTTCCAAGTTCTTCTCGAACTTCAGCTTCAATTTTCTCTCGAAGGCTTTCAGCATTAGTTTCAGCTGCCGATTTTGCTGCTCTAGCAACGGCGTCATCACGTTCATCTTTGAGTGCTTGAATCACATTGACATAATGGCTTGCAACTTCGATGAGTGCAGTCTCCATAGCTGCTTCCATTTGCATTGAAACTACGTCTGAAGAAGACTCTCTCCATTTTCGCCATTGCAGCATTGTATTGGCATGGATATCAGATCCACATTTTGGACAAAAACTACGCTTTGGAGGTTTGAGGACTGGTATTGCGCGCATTGCATCAGGATCAATTCCTTCATGTTCTCCACTTGCAACATCGTGAATGTGAGTAGAAGCATCCATTCCATGTGTCATTGCTCCACGAAATAACCCTTCAGACATATCCAAAGTACCTGCTTGAATCATATCCCATCCACTTGTTCCTCTAACAACTGCTCGAACAGCGGCGTTAGCAGCAGGGGATTGACCCCAGTCGTGGTCTTTTTTGGCTGAAAGTTCATTTTCGCTTCCTTCGAATGCTTGCCCAATATCGATGTTCGTTCCGTCATCTGCAGCAGCAGCAATTCCCAGTGTTATTGGATTCGCTCCTTCTTCTACACGAGCGATCATATCGAATTTTTCAGCCATTGACAGGTCTTGCCGATGCCGAATAACCTCTTTGAGTTGATTCAAATCGTGACCTGTTGAAGTAATTGGGCCTTGTACAAGAAGGTCATGTCCACAAGACAAGCAAAACTTAGCCGCAGCCTCTACACCGACCTCGCATGTCGGACAATAGACGCCTGCCATGTTAGTCAATGATTAGCGACTACTTTTCAAGTGTGACGGTTGAATTCCGATAAAAACCCTGAAAAAGACGAAGAAAATTCTATTTCAGTCACGAATCAATAATTTTGATACTGCTCTCGAGAAGTGAAAGAATTGTTTCCCTGTCGAGTTCGGAGAGAATAGCAGGAAGGCGTGGGCCTTTCTCAACTCCCATGATGCAGATGTACAATGTGCGATATGCGACACGAGGTGACATATCGATTGATTTAGCTGATTGTGAAATTGCTCCTTGAATCTCAGAACTTGTCCACTCGCAATGAGTAAATTGTTCAATGATTTTTGGTAGTATTGTATGTTCCTCATCACCTAAGTGCGCTAAGGCTTCTTGGTTAGGATTTTCGAGTATCGTGATGCGTAATTCTTCTGGAAAATGCCTTGATGAAATCCAAGTCCGCATTCTATGCAACCGATCCATCATCGAAGGAGATACTTGGCCCAGAATCCCAATGGATTTCCAAATCTCGTTATCATCGGATTTTGTTTGAGCGAGAAGTGCTAGGTGTCTGAATGTAACATGTGATGATTCATTTAATCCTGTGACATTGGATAATTCTATGGCGATTTGGGCATCTTCAACAGCAACTCTCTTCCGGCGACTTAAGTCCTCGTTAGAAAGTTCTGTAGAGAAATCTCTTGAAGAAGTACGTTCAAATTCATCTGCAAGAGTTACTAATCCCATTCCCGTATCAAATTCAATTGCTTTGTTCGGTTTGGTCGATGCTATTAGGTATCGTAGAATCTCTGGAGGAACTAATGAAAGAGCTTCTAATGGGCCGATTGTATTGCCTGATGAAGATGACATTGCACCCTGTCCGCGAAGGCTAATCCACTCATAGGTTAGGTCAACAGGTGCTTGTGTTCCAAATAATTCAACAATCTCTTTTCCAGTATCGTATGAACCTCCAGCAGCACCGTGATCCTTTCCGAAAGGTTCCATCGTAACACCAATCCAAGCCCATTTTGCAGGCCAATCGATACGCCAGGGAAGCTTTCCTTCACCTTTGGTAACATCACTTCTGCCTGTTTGACCATTCGAATCAATCCATTCCACAAAGGGGTCATTCCAACCAGTGACTGTGATTCCATCGATTGACCCAGTCGAATCAATTGGATTCCAAGGGAACCACTCTTCGGAGAGTTCTCTTCCAGAAACACGCTCTATGATCTCTCGAATTTCAGTTGCTTTGTTGCAAGCAATACGAGCCATCTCCGAAAATTTACCTGATGAATAGGATTCAAAGTTGTCTATGAATCTTGGACGCACATCGATCTGTTCCAAAGCCTCCTTGAAAGGTTCAAGAAAATGATCAGCATATGAGGTTCCATTTGAGAATCGTTCATGATCTGGCTTTCCCTCAGGCGTAGGCGGGGGGATTTCTTTCAACTGATGGCCAATGTAACTTTCATATTCATTATCTAGAAACGAGTACACTTTTCGTAACGGATCTGCGCTATCAATAATAAAGACGAATTCAACATCAAGTCCCGCTTTCTTAGCGGCTCGAGTAAGCATGTCGCCTGTTAGAATCTCTCGCAAGTGCCCTATGTGGAATTCTCCACTCGGTGTTATTCCCGTAGAAATGATGTGCTTATTTCCACGTTCTGCAAGTCGCTTTGCTGCGACATCGGACCAATGCATTTTTTCAACTCCAATCAAACAGGAACAGCACGAATAAGGCCCCGTAGAGGTACATTGTCGATTTCATTTCGAGCAGTCTTGTTCACGAGTACAAGGGCAAGAACAACCTCACCTCCAGCAGCTCGAATTGCAGAAATGGTCTGACTCATCGTTACACCACTTGACAATACGTCGTCGATGATAACGACCTTTTTCCCACCTCCGACTTGTCCGTATTTGTTTGATAATGCACCAGCACCTGGCTCTCCGTCGACGTTTCGGTGAATTGCAACTTCTACATCCAAGGCTTGAGCAACTTCATGAGCAAATGCGATTCCATTTATCGAGATGCCTACAACAATCTCGGCTTCATCAAATTCTTCGATTACCACATCGGCCATAATGTTCCCAATCGCAGTAATGCGAGCTGGTCGCACACCTATTGTACGCCATCCGATATGAACATCTGTTGGACGTTGTTCAGTATTTGTACCAGTGAGAAGCCATGCTATTGTATCTTGAGATAAGGACAACTCATCGGCGATCTGTTGTGAATTCAAACCATCTTTGCGAAGATTTGTTGCAATTGTTTTCAACTCTTCAATACTTGCGACCATTGTACTCAACCTATTCCAGTAAGACCTCCTCCATGAAGTCTTTGCCCATATTATACCCAAAGGCTTGAAGAGAAAGGGGTGTCAGGAGGAACCATGAGCGACTTTGACTATGAATCTCTTCTCAACCGAGCGCGTGAGAACATTCCAGAGGACATCTCCTCTAGAGCTCGATGGAGGCTTCCTGAACCTCAAATTATGATTGAGGGTTCAAACACAATCTTACGAAACTTCGCAGAAGTTGTTGGTATGATGGATCGAGATGACAATCACGTCTATCAATACATCCTCAATGAACTGGGCACCTCAGGGTCAAGAGATGGTCCACGAGCTCGCTTCAAAGGACGAATTCCTCCTAAGCGAATTAAGAAAGCAATCGTTGGGTATGTAAATACTTACATCAAGTGCAGCCAATGCAATGCTCCTGATACAGTCTTCATCAAGCAAGATCGTACAACGCTTCTGAAGTGTCAAGCATGTGGTGCTACGAGACCAGTCAAACTTTGAACTGGGATTTTAATTTAAAAAAGAACAGTTTAGGCTGACTAAGCGTCATGTCTTGTATCTTTTAATCCAGATGTATTGTTACTTCATCGTAACTTGGTTTGTGGACACTAGGGGTCGCTTTTGGATAGCCTGCTTTCAAAAAACCGATAATTTCTTCCTTTTCCATATCAATCCCTAGTTCGTGATAAGTTTGGACATCCCGTGTAATTGAACCTGTTGACCACATTGAACCAACCTCGTTTGCCCATAAGGAGAGAACCATGTTGTGTAATGCGCATACTGTTGCGGCATAATCTTCCCTTTCTCTGAACAAATCATCTGGAGTACGTTTAGATGTGATTGCGAACAGTACGGGCACAGCAAGAATTTTTTCCACTGCTCGTTGCATATCGCGTTCGAAGTCTAGTGAGCCCCTTTTTTTGGATTTTATTTCTGCCAGTCTTTTGACGCTTGGAATCAATAACGTTCTAGTTTCATCTCCGATCAAATAAAATTTCCAGGGATGTGTATGTTTATGACACGGTGCGTTAGTGGCCGCTTGGAGTGCTTGAACCACAACCTCATCTGGAACATTTTTTTCCATGAATTTGTAGACGGTTCTTCGTGTCAGTAAAAGTTCCTGAAAAGAATTCATTGTAGCACCCTAGATATTGTCGATCTTTGCTGCAAGAATGAAATCGGCTTCTGCCAAGCCATCGATTTTATGCGTCCAAATTGATATTTTGACTCTACCCCAGCCCAATTCAAAATCTGCATGATGATTTTCCTCTTCGCAGATCTCTCCTGCAGAGTTGACAAAAGCTAGTGCTTCGACAAAGTTATTGAACGAAAATACTCGTTCTATGTGATGCTCTTCTATTAATTTCCATGCTTCGTTAATTTGGCTCAATAAAGGATTTATCTTATCCAAATTTAATGCTGGGATTTCACCGCTGCAAGGTATGCATTTTTTAGATTCAAGAGACGTGTAATCATCCCCATAAGTGAGCGTCATCATTACCTGTAGTTTCTTTCTCAACCTTCTCATGAAGTGTTGAACGACGCTTCATGTCTTCTCTTTCAAAGGCAAGAAGTTCCTTGTCATCGATGTATGCTGGCCGAGTGTGGGCGACGAGTACAATCTGAATGATTCTATCTCGAGTGATGAATCTACGTGCTCCATTTTCATCGAGAATTTCAAGGCTTGATTTACCAGATGAGATTAATCGACCACGAATCCATGGTTCATTATCGGAATGAATTGCCCTTGCATCGATTAGAATCTCGACAAGGTCATCACGTCGCAAACCATTTCTTCGCTCAAGAAGATCACCGTTGTGAATTCCTTGTATGCTATCCAAGTCTGGTGAGCCAAGTTCTTTCCATAAGCCAGTCGCCCATTTTGGTAATTCAACTTTCGAAGATTTTTTCCCCATAGTTACCCCTGAGAGCCGACCCTACATGAACAATGTGCAAATCCAACAACATCGTCTTTTTGATGTGATGGGTTCATGAAGGGTTGTCGCTCCGGACAACATGGGGTACCTATGAAGGTGACATGGCGCCAACTGCCAACAGTACTGTTCGAGGACGAGGTTCTCGACAAGGCATTCTCTCGGGCACGCAAGGCTGCTGACCGAGTCGATGACTACAATCGTGTCTTCCGTACGAGAAAGCAACTTACTCGGATGATTCAAACCGCAGCGGATATCATTGATACTCTGTTTAGAGAGACAGTTCAAACCTGGCCCTCATTAGATCATTCGCCACAATTTGATCTTGCAATGATCGAAGCATGTGTTGGTACAGATGATTATCGGCATCACCTCTCCATGCTCCAATGGGGCGGCACCCAAGTTCTACGTATCGCTACCCAAAACACACGAAAGATTGTACGAACAGCTCAGGTTGAATTGATGCATGAAGCCCGTAGGGAAGCCTATGGGCGAATAGGATCGATTCTTGGACGTGTCGGACCATCTTTGAAATGGCTCAATGAGGCTCGAGAAACACTCAAATCTCTTCCTCAGATTGAGACATTACTCCCTTGTATCGTCGTTTGTGGTGCACCTAACGTCGGCAAGTCCGCTTTCATTTCAGCCCTTTCATCGGGAAATATGGAAGTCAATCACTATCCTTTCACAACAAAACAAATTCACGTAGGACATTTCACTCATCGCCGATTAGTGCACCAATTGGTCGATACTCCAGGATTACTTGACAGGCCAATGAGCCGAAGAAATGCAATCGAACAACAGGCTATTGCCGCTCTAGAGAACATCGGGTCTCTGGTTTTGTTCCTTCTTGATACAAGTGAGGCATGTGGGACTCCACTCGAAGAGCAGTTGAATTTGCTCGAAGATGTTGATCGTTTGCTTCCAGGTACAGACATGCTCGTAGTTACATCAAAGGCAGACCTTCTAACGCCTCGTCCAGAAGATTGGGAACTTGTCCAGCAAGAAGAAGAGGCTTGGAGAGAATCAGGTTCCAAAGGGACGCCAGAATTGCCCTTACTCTATGATGAAGATGGGCGTCCTACAATGAGCGCAACAGAAGATGTTGGACTCGATGCCCTACGTTTAGAAATCGTTCGAAGAGTCAAGGCTGCACAACATGTCGATCCAATGAAGTTGCCAGAAGGCTGGTATAGAAAGGATGAATGAAATTACATTATCCTTGCCAATACAGGCAACATAGTGATAAATGCAAATATTCCAAAGAAGATGAGCATCCATTTACGCATACGCTCCTTGTTCTTCTCATCCTTTTCATAACGCTCAATACACTCTTCAACTTTGCATACACGTTCTTCAGATTTTCCAGGGATGTCAATGCCACATATGCGACAATGCTTGTGAGACGGAATCATTGCTTGCGCTTTGGAACGCTTTGGCATGTTCTTTGCTTTCTTTCTGATTGCTTCTGCATCAACCATCTTTCTCACTCCGGGCGAACTAAGGTTCCCTCAAATGGCCTACCTTCCAATGCGTCTTCAAGTCGACGGATATCTCGCCCATCCAGGACTCCAATTCGCAATAGAGCATCTTTTGCCCATTGAACGGCTATTGGGTCGACTGCTGCGCTTTGTCCAGGTTTCAGAGATTCAGTACCTGTGATAGCACTTAACTCATCCAACGTCATCTCTTCTATAGCAGTTGCAGATTCATCCTTTCTTGGATCTGATGTGTAAACATGAGATACATTTGTGGCGATGATGACATGTGCTGAGCCTGAATCACGTGCAAATGCTACGCTCACCGCATCTGTTGTGTGGCCTGGTTTGGTTCCTCCCATAATGATGATGTTGAATGAATCGAACAAACTTGCAGCTTCGGAAGTTGTCTCAGGAATGGTTGGCGCCACGTTACAACCAATTTCTTGTAACATCTTCTGAAGGATTGTTGCGTTTAATCGAGTGGCTGCGATACCAATTTCATCAAGTCGGAATCGATCATTAACAACATCCTTTGCTAGGTTTATTCCATCTCTAGCAGGCTTCCCTCCTCCTACAACAAGTCCAATTTTACGTCCATTTCCTTCGAGATGAACCAGTGTCTGGCGTAGTTGTCCAAGCCATGTTTTCACATCATGGTCTCCATAGAGAAGTGAACCGCCGAGTGCGACTATGATGGGTGCAACCATGTTCTTGCCTATTCATGGCGCTTCATAGGCGTTGTCCATCCAAAACTTAGGCGAGGGTTGAAAACCCTTGGTTCGACCCCAATGGTAGAGGGAAGATGTATGTCGGATGATGCTGAATTGGCGACAAGACGTCTCCGTCTCAAATTAGCCTTAGAAGACCTCAGGGAAATGAAAGGCTACGGCACTGAGTTAGTCACTGTCATAATCCCTCCAGATCGACAAATCAGTGATGCTCGTTCTCTCCTGCAAAACGAGCACGGTCAGGCTGCTAATATCAAATCCAAAGGTACACGAAAAAATGTTCAAGGTGCAATTGAGTCAGCGATATCTTCGCTTTCTCGATTCAAAAATGCTGGCGAAAGAGGAATCGCTCTTTTCACGGGGGCAATCATTGTTGGCAACAACAAGACTCGTCAAACCACTGTTGTTATCGAAGATCCGCCTCAATCACTTCTTTCATTCAGGTATCGTTGCGACTCAGTGTTTGAATTAACACAACTTGAAGACATGCTTGTTGACAAACGGTCATACGGTCTGTTTGTGATTGATAGGGCAGAAGCTGCATATGGTATTGCTTCTGGAAAACGGATACATGTTCAAGAACACCTTGTATCGAATATTATGGGCAAACACAGGCAAGGAGGTCAATCAGCTCAACGTTTCGAACGATTGATTGAAGAAGCTGCACATAATTTCTTCAAACGTGCTACAGAGCACGCTTGCTCGTATTGGCTACCAAATCTTGAGAACATCCAAGCAATCATCATTGGGGGACCTGGTGCAACTAAGGACTTCGTCGTTCGAAACGAATATTTTCATCATGAGATTACGAAGAGAATTGCAAAAACCACATTCGATGTTGGTTATTCAAACGAGTCTGGTGTTCGAGAACTTGTTGGTAATGCAGGAGCATTGATGGGTGAAATCGAACTTGATGCTGAGCGTCAAATGATGGATCGGTTCCTTTCAGAACTTATCAAAACCCATCCCAAGGCGACATACGGTGAGGTCATGATTCGCAACGCATTACAACAAGGAGCAGTGGATACACTGCTTATCTCGGAAAGTATGAGGAAGAACTCTGTTGAGATTCAATGCGGATCTTGCGACCATATATGGACCGCATCTGTAGGGCGAACTGAACAGTTACCAATATGCCCAACGTGTGAAGCAAGTAATGACTCACATAAGGAATTGAGCAGCTCTTCCTTGATCGATGTTCTGTCGGATTTAGCATCGAAGTCAAACAGTGAAGTTGTATTCATCTCAATTGACACAGAAGAAGGTTCGCAACTTTCACTTGGGTTTGGTGGTCTTGCAGCAATTCTCCGATATCCGATGATGTGAGGTTTCAAAATGAAGTTGTTACGTGAAATCATCGAGCCCCATTTGGAAACATTACTTGGCTCAAAGGGTATCGAGCGTGGCATGTGGGCATCGGCTTTGGAACCAAGCAGAGAATCAGATCAAGGTGATCTCACTCTGCCTTGTTTTGCTTTTGCTTCGATTCTACGTCAAGCACCGCAACAGATTGCAGATACTATAGTCAATGAATTTCCCGAAATCAAAAGTTTGGAATCCATAAGTGCGGTGAATGGTTACCTGAATTTCAAAGCGAATCCAGAGTGGCTTGCTGACCAGATACTTGCAGGAGCAATCCGTTTAGGTGATGCTACAAAGAATTCCGAATCTGCTTCTCGATCAGTCTTGATCGAACATACCTCTGCAAATCCAAACGGTCCTTTCCACGTAGGAAGAGCCCGAAATGCGATTCTCGGCGATACTCTTGTCAGACTTCATCGTCTTCATGGTGATGATGTTCGTGCCGAGTACTATGTTGATGATATGGGAAAGCAGGTTGGAATTTTAGCTTGGGCATTGAAACACCTTTCTGAAGAAGACGTCAATACCTTACTCTCTGATCGAAGTAAGCCTTCACAGCGATGGCTTCACAAAGAAGATCATCAAAGAGTACGTTGGTATCAAGCTGCTCAGATATTACGTTCTGAGTCTGATGAGGCCAAGAAAGCAGAGATTGAATCTGAAATCGGAAGGCTTGTTCATGCGAGTGAACATGGCGATGTAGATGTACTGCAGTCGTTCGAAGATGCATATTCTCCTGTGCTTGATGGCATGCTCGAAACCCTCGGGCGCCTTGGCATCTCTTTCACGACATTTACCAAAGAATCGAAATTTGTTGTCGAAGGAACAGTTTCTGAATTAATGGAAACGTTGGATGGTTTGGAGATTGCAGGAACTGCAGATAACGGAGCAGGGTATTTGGATCTCGGTGCTCGTGGATTGAAAGGAAAGACTGAATTCTTCTATAGAAGAGGGGATGGTTCTTCACTATATGCGACAAGAGATATCGCATACCATCAATGGAAATGGAGTCAATCTCATCGTCTTATCAACGTGCTTGGCGAAGATCACAAACTCCAGGCAAAACAAGTTGGAATGACATTAGAAGAATTGGGTACCAAACGTCCTGAGGTACTCTTTTATTCGTTTATCAAACTTCCAGAAGGGAAGATGAGTACGAGAAAGGGGAATGTTGTCTTCATGGATGATTTACTCGAAGAGGCTCATGCACAAGCAGCAGTCGTTGTCAAAGAACTTCGTCCAGACTATGATGAGGAACAAATAGCGGCAATTGCAGAAGCGGTGGGTACTGCTGCAGTTCGATTCAACATCATCAAGGTGAGTCCTGAAAAAGGATTCACATTCCGTTGGGAAGAAGCGCTTGCCTTCGAAGCAGGTTCAGCTCCTTTCATTATGTATTCTCACACAAGAGCGTGTTCAATCTCCCGAAGAGCCTCAGGGCTAGAACGAACACCTGTTGTCATACCTGAAAAGCAATCAATGCCATCGGGACTTGTTGAATTGATGCGGCTTATGTGCTGCCATAACGATATTCTTGAACGCTCAGTTGAAGGACAGAAACCTCACATGTTTGCATTCCATATGCTTGAATTAGCAAATGCTTACAATGGCTTTTATCGAGATTGCCCAGTGCTAAAAGAAAACATTGTTGATGGATTCTTTTACGAAATGAGCGAACTTGGCCGAAATCTGTTACGGACTGGTTTGGAAGGATTAGGAATCTCTCCGATTGAGCAAATGTGATTACTGAATCTCATTCAACCCTGAATCAAACATTTGTTGAGTAATTACGTCGTTTGTTTCTTCCATTGATGCTGCTACATCAGAACCAATTGTTCGAAGCTCATTGTATGCTTCTTCGATATCTTTGACTTGCTTAAGGAAGCGAAGAGGAGGCCAACCGCAGTCGACAATTTCAGGATCAACAGTACTTTGCTCAATCCAAGCAGAACAACTTGAACCGTAGCATAACGCAGACAGGTGTTCCAAATCAACCCAGAAGGTTCTACGCTGACAAACGGGACAAATTTTTCCTTCAAGCGTCGATAAGACTGTCATTCCGTCTTCACCCAAGACATCAACATCCCAAGCAACGACACTCGCCTCTATTAGGTTCATTTGTTCGCTCTTTCCAAGGAATGTTTTGAGGACCTGCCAAGCTATTTCTTCGGTGCTGAAGCATCCCATGCCGATAGCAGTTCCATCTGCTTCAATTGCACTAGGGACGTACACTCTTGAAGGAGATTCCATGGTGTGACTAAGGACAACTTCTCTTTGAAGTCTCCCGTTGATTTTGTCTACTCAGAGCGATTCCAGGTGTATTCAATGAATGGTAGGCCGCCAGGATGTGGTAATGGAGCATTTGGTTTCTCTATCCGAACGAAGATCGATTCAACGTCAACGTTACTTTGAATAAATTCAGCGATATCCGTCGCCATCTTTTCGAGAAGTCGAATTGGCTTTGATTCAAGGATAACAGCGTCCACTGCTTTCTGCAACAATGCATAATCAACTGTACTTGATAGAACTTCATCACGAACTTCATTGAACAAATCTACTCGTACAGAGACAACAAAGGGTTGCGGCTGTGAATGTTCGTGTTCAAAGTAGCCATGAATGCCTTCCACTTGATAATCGTCAAGTCCAACACGAATAGGCATCCTCGTCACTCCTCTTCGCGCTCATGGACCCAAATCAGATGGTATCCAAAAGTGGTTTTGATAGGAGGGGAGACTGATTTGAGTGGCGTCTGCCAGACGGCTTCTTCAAATTCACGAACCATGTTTCCTTTACGGAACCATCCCAAATCACCGCCACGTTGAGATGAGGGGCAAGTTGATTTCTTACGTGCTAGTTTTTCAAAATCCTTCAGTTTTCCAATCTTTTCAGAAATCTGCAATGCTTCGGATTTCGATGCGACAAGGATGTGCGATGCATGAGCACTTGGCTTAACCATAACGAGTCCACTCCGCTTTCCTTCTTCAATGCGACGCTTAGGCTTCTACTGGCCAAGCAAGATAGCGAATGTACGTGCCGTAAGCGATTACTGAAACACCTAATGACTCTTCATTAAATCGTGACATATCATCTTTGTAGGTATGATATTCCCATGATCCTGATCCATAACAGACCAATGCATTCCCTTCAACGCTGTCTGGTAAGTCGTAGACAAACGGAGCGTGGTCTGAGTTGTATGGCATCGTAGTCTCTTTGGTCAAGGTGACAGAATATTTTGAAAAGAGAGTTGGTTGCTCATCATTCAACACATCAATAATATCGCTTACATGATTTATGTCAGTCGCTGAATTGGAAAAGATGCGGAGGCTGTTGCCTCTATTTGCCATGTCAATATCAACGTGATTCATGTCGAGGTTGATGTAAAGTCGAAGGTTGCGGGCGAGATCATTTCCATTTGCGTTAACATAGGCTTTACTTCCCCAAAGTCCTTCTTCTTCTCCTCCCCATGTGCAGAAGCGAATCGTGTATTCAGGTGTCCCACTTTCATTTGCAATAATTGCAATTTGTCTCGCCATTTCGAGTACACTTGCAGTTCCAGATGTGTCATCAACAGCACCCTGTGCCTGGTAGACCGTATCGTGATGAGCCCCCACGATAATCAAGTCCTCGCTTTTCCCATACATCGTGCCACACGGAACGCTTACTGCGAGTTCACCAGTATTGTCTATGTCGCTAAATAATCTCAGAACAGCCCCTTGTTCGGCTAACTCAAGCATTTCGTTTCCAGTTTGGTTTGAGACAGCCATGAATGGAATATCCTCTGGAATTGAACCACTGTTAGCGGCCTTCATATCATCAACACGTATCGACTTGAAGATTGGAACGCAATCATCAGCCTCAATTTGTCCACAATTTGTTTGGTTATTTATGCGAAACAATCCTGCAAGTGAATTTTCAGCTGCCTTGATGTACATGCCTGTATTTCCGTCGATATTACCTCCGCCTCGAATAATTCCAACTTTTCCAGATGCAGAAGACCAAAGTGAATCATCTGTCCCATCATCAAGATCGATAAGTTCCATATTTTGCCCAAATTGGATGTCTGCTGATCCTGAGTATCCCTGTATCACATAGTCGCTGCGATGCTCAAAGGTGGTGATTTGCGCTCCAAATCCAGAATCACATGATGGCCCTGTTAAGAATCCTATAGTAGGAATGCACATTGCGATCACAGGAGCGCTATTGATTGCAAACATTGGGACTGAATATGTATTGAGTTGAGGTGAATAACCCATTGCTGTTAGATTATCTAAGATCATCTCAGCAGCTGCAGCCTCTTCTGGACTTCCAGACATTCGCCCCTCCCATTCAGGATGACCGAGGGCCACAAGTTCTTCGGCATACCATCGAACCTGGCTGGCATCGAAATCGATTGGTTCGTAAACAGGTTCATCTTCCCCCAGCCCAATAAGTGAAGGGTTGAACACAACGATGAGTAGTAACGAGACAACGAAGAGGGAACCGATTGATTGTCCTACATTCAGTGGCCCAACTGCTGTCTTTTTCCAAAAGGAAGTTGCAATAACTTCTTCCTTAACTGCATAATAGGGCTTTAGGCGTTCAACGAGTTCTGCTTTTTTCCCAGATTTGGATAGACCTATTGAAGCAAGTTCATCCTTGAGTTGATTCACAGTCATTGAATCAAGTGACTCTCTATCGCTCATAGATACAGACAATCAGCCGAATCTTTTGAAGGCAATGGATTCATGCTTAGAATTCATCGATTTCTTCGCCAGTCCATCTCTTTCCAATGGAGTGTTTCAGACCAATTTGGTCCAGAATGCGTGCTACGACAAAGTCAACCATGTCATCAATTGATTTTGGATGGTTGTAGAATCCAGGTGATGCTGGGATGACAACAGTTCCCCATGCAGAAAGTTTTGCCATGTTTTCCAAATGCACAGTAGCATAAGGGGCTTCTCGAGGTACAATAACAAGAGTTCGTCGTTCTTTCATCGCAACAATTGCGGAACGTGTTATGAGATTATCACCGATGCCTGCAGCCAGTTTTCCAAGAGTAGTCCCTGAACACGGGCAGATGACAACAGCATCAATTGGCGCAGATCCTGATGCTGATTTGGCTCCGATGTTGGCCTGTTCTTCAAGAAGTGCTCCTGTCCGTTCTGCAAGTTCCTCTGGTGTTGTATCACATTCATGCTTGAGCGTAATCCGTCCAGAGTTGCTTACAACGAGTCTGATTGGGACTTTGAGTTCCTGCAGAGCCTCGGCTAATCGTACACCATACGCTGCCCCAGAAGCACCTGATATGCCGAGAACGACTTCGCCCATGTTGCTAATTCCAGCCTTCCTCATATATGCACTTGTTTGTAAGCCTTACCGAATTATCGATTCAAGCACTTGTGGTATACTGAAAGAAGGGCATCCTCGAGATCTTGTCGAGATACCGAATGATTCAGTCGATGCAGAGATGTTGTCGTGGCTTCAGCAAGACCGCAACCTGCGAGGTTTTCCACCCGTCCAAGGGGTGTGTCGTAGTTGATAGTGAGGCCATGACGACTTACCCACCGAAGGAATGACAACCCAATACTACAGATTTTCTTTCCTTCGACCCATACTCCTTGCATTCGTTCATCACGATATCCTTCTATCCCAAGTATTGATAATGATTCAATGACCCATTCTTCGAGTTTGTGTATTATTGCTGCGACGGATTTTTCATCTTCTTTATTCCAATGTATAATCGGATAGACAACAAGTTGTCCAGGGCCGTGCCATGTCAGACCTCCACCACGATCTACTGCTTGTGTGGCGTAATCCTCAGGAGGAAAGATACCATCATTTCTAGCTCGAGGTCCAACTGTAACAATTTCGGGGTGCTCCAAAATAAGAAGTGTATCGGATATCTCCTCGTTGATTCGTTGCATTTGCAAGGCGGACATCATTTCAACTGCATCGTTGTATTCGATTACGTCGAACCTCTGTATGTCAGTTGTCTGCATAGTAGTGCCTCAAAATTGACCCGATGAGCCAAAGCCACCTTGACCACGTTCTGTTGATGTAAGTTGTTCATAATCAACTTCATCGATGTGTACGCGTGGTACTGGTGCAAAGAGAAGTTGAGCAATACGCTCTCCCTTCTCGATATGAAATTCATCACCTGGGCCAATCCATGTTGCTAATACTTTCAACTCTCCGCGATAATCTGCATCGATTGTCCCTACTCCGTTGGGGAGGATCATTCCTTTCTTTCCAAGCGAGGATCGACAACGAATTTGCCCCTCCCAACCTTCTGGTATTGCGCATGCTAATCCAGTTGGAATCATTACAGATGACCCCTTCGAAACAATCGTTGCTTCAAGCGCATACAAATCCCAGCCTGCAGCCAACGCACTACCTTGTGTAGGTAATATCGCCTCAGGCTTGAGTTTTGCAAACGGGATGTTTAGTTCACTTCGCATGGGTTTTGCTATCCTTGGGGGTTGAAGAGTTCTTTGCTTTCAGTTCCAGTGGAAACGATGGTATATTCTGGCGATAAAAAAGCACAAAAATAAATTTCAAATCAAGTCCATATAGGCTTCGGCTCTAAAATCATAATAAGAGGCACAGTCCCTCGATTCAAATACTCTCGAAAACACTGGTTCATAGGAGTCGAGGATGCGCATATTTATGTGCCATCTCGGACGGAACGTAAACTCCAGCGCGAGACGGAAGGTGGAAAACATGGTTATCGAACACAACAGAAACGAAGATGAAATGGAAATTGACCTCTCGCATGAATTCATCGAACCGATGATGCAAGAGAACCTCGATCGTTTCGTACTTTTCCCAATTGAGCACGATGATATCTGGGAAATGTACAAACAACACGCGGCCTCCTTCTGGACTGCAGAAGAAATAGATCTTGCCGAGGACATGAAAGACTGGGAAAACCTCAAGCCCGAAGAAAAGCATTTCCTGAAGCACGTGCTTGCGTTTTTCGCAGCAAGTGATGGGATTGTCAACGAGAATTTGGTAGTAAACTTTGCAAATGAGGTCCAATGGGCTGAGGCAAGATGCTTCTATGGATTCCAAATCATGATGGAAAACATTCATGCTGAAACATACTCTCTACTTATCGACACATACATCAAGGATACCGATGAGAAAAATCACCTCTTCAAGGCACTTGAAACAGTGCCCTCTGTCAACAAAAAAGGTAATTGGGCGCTCAAGTGGCTATCTTCCAAGCGAGGTTCTTTCTCAGAACGTTTGGTAGCATTCGCAGCTGTAGAAGGGATTTTCTTTTCAGGGTCGTTTTGCGCTATCTTTTGGTTGAAGAAGCGAGGAATCATGCCTGGGCTTACGTTCTCAAACGAGCTCATCAGCAGAGACGAGGGATTGCATTGCGACTTTGCATGCATGTTGCACAGCAAGTTGCAGAAGCCAACACCTGAAAACATCATTCATCGCATCATTGCTGAGGCAGTTGAGATCGAGATTGAATTCGTGACAAGTGCATTGCCTGTCAATCTCATTGGAATGAACGGCGACCTCATGACACAATACATCCAGTTCGTTGCAGATCGTTTGCTCGTTTCTTTTGGCGCATCCAAACTTTACGATGTTAGCAATCCATTCCCGTGGATGGAAATGATTTCCATGCAAGGGAAAACGAATTTCTTCGAAAAGCGCGTCGGAGAATACCAAAAGTCGGGTGTCTTGGACGGAGCATCCCTCGGAAGTGTCCAACAGCGGTTTTCTATGGACGAAGACTTTTGAACCGAACGCGATTATAGGAAGATACGCACGAACAGCAAATACAGGAGAGGACGAAAAATGACAATGCAAGTAGTGAACCGAAAAGGTGAGAGAGAAGATGTACGATTTGATGCAATTTTGGATAAATTGAGAAGTTTGTCTGATGGATTAGATCCGAATTGGATTGACCCTGCACATCTGACAAAGTTAACCATCGAAGGATTGTACGACGGAGTCACAACACGTGAACTTGATCAACTTGCTGCTGAAACCGCTGCCTCTCTGGTTTCTCACCATCCTGATTACAGTAAGCTTGCTGCACGAATTTGTGTTGACGACCTTCATCGCTCAACCAAAGATACGTTCACCGATGTCGTCACTGACTTGAGGGAATACATCGACCCAGAGAGTAAGAAACACGCTCCGTTGATTTCTGAAGAAGTGTATGAGATCATCATGAAGAATGCAGAGGTTCTCAACAACCATATCGACTACACTCGTGATTACAATTACGACTATTTTGGATTCAAAACTCTAGAGCGCTCGTATTTGCTCAAACTTGATGGTGAAATCGCAGAACGACCACAACACATGCTCCTTCGAGTATCTGTTGGAATCCATCACGACAATATTGCTAAGGCTCTCGAAACCTATGACCTCATGTCAAACGGATATTTCACCCATGCAACACCTACATTGTTTAATTCTGGAACACCGACACCGCAAATGTCTTCTTGCTTCCTCTTGACAATGCAAGAGGATTCACTTCACGGAATATATGACACCCTCAAGCAATGTGCTTTGATTTCAAAGTCTGCTGGTGGAATTGGATTGTCCATCCATCATGTTCGTGCTAAGGGCTCATACATCAAAGGAACAAATGGCCAGTCCAATGGTATCGTTCCAATGCTCCGTGTTTTCAACGATACTGCACGTTACGTTGACCAAGGTGGCGGCAAGCGTAAGGGATCAATTGCGATTTATCTCGAACCTTGGCATCCTGATTTGATTGAGTTCCTCGACCTTCGTAAGAACCACGGAAAGGAAGAAATGCGTGCAAGAGATTTATTCTATGCTCTATGGACGCCTGACCTCTTCATGGAACGCGTTGAAGCAAATGGCGAGTGGTCGTTCTTCTGTCCAAACGAATGCCCTGGTCTTCAAGACGTCTATGGAGAAGAATTCAATGCTCTTTACCATTCATATGAAGCACAAGGTCTTGCTCGAAAGACAGTTCCTGCTCGAGAAGTGTGGGACAAGGTTGTTGAATCACAAATTGAAACCGGTACACCTTACATGCTCTACAAAGATGCGGCGAACATGAAATCGAATCAGAAGAACTTGGGAACAATCCGTTCCTCCAACCTCTGCACTGAGATCATGGAATACACATCTGCTGATGAAGTAGCGGTATGCAACCTCGCGTCCATTGCTTTGCCAAAGTTTGTTGAGAACGGTTCGTTTAATCACCAACTTTTACATGATGTCACATATCATGCAACTGGCAACCTGAACAGAGTTATCGATGTCAATTTCTATCCTGTTATCGAAGCCCGCAATTCAAACATGCGCCATCGACCGATTGGTCTCGGTGTTCAAGGACTAGCAGATACCTTTGCAATGCTTGGAATGGCGTTTGAAAGTCCAGAAGCTCGTGCATTGAATAAGGAAATCTTTGAGACCATCTACTATGCAGCATGCTCTTCATCGAAAGATTCTGCTGTTGCAGAAGGGGCTTACTCAACATTTGAAGGTTCACCTGCCTCTCAGGGATTGCTTCAATTCGACCTTTGGGGAATGAATGAACATTCGGGCCGCTGGGATTGGGACACTCTCAAAGCAGAAATCGTCGAAAAGGGAATGCGAAATTCTCTTCTTCTAGCACCTATGCCGACTGCATCAACATCTCAGATTCTTGGCAACAACGAATGTTTCGAAGCATTTACTTCAAATCTTTATGTTCGCCGAACCCTTTCTGGAGAATTCATTGTCCTCAACAAACATTTGGTCAATGACCTCATTGGTGCTGGTCTTTGGAACATGGCTCTTAAAGACGAGATTCTTCGACACAAAGGTTCAGTTCAGAACATCTCTGGAATTCCAGATTCGATTAAAGAACTTTACAAGACCACTTGGGAAATCAAGCAAAAGCATGTTTTGGACATGGCTGCAGACCGTGGGGCATACATCGATCAAAGCCAATCTTTGAACATTCACATGGTTGATGCAAACGCTGCAAAGGTCAGTTCAATGCACTTCTACGGATGGAAATCAGGACTCAAGACAGGTATGTATTATCTGCGAACAAAGGCTGCTGCTGATGCAATTCAATTCACAGTTGAAAGTAAGGTCAAGGACGACCCAGTTGTCAATGGACTTGCAGAACGTGCTGAAGAAATCAGCACTATGGAAGCGATTGCTTGCAGTCTCGATACTCCTGATGATTGCTTATCTTGTGGAAGTTGAGACTTAGATGGGTGTGAAACGCCCACTTCTCCGAGTCTGATCACTTATAATCAGAATACTTCTTGGAACTCCCTTTGACCTTTTCAACAGGGTACTTCTCAGCATTAAGTTTAATTTTCTCATGTATGATCTGAATCGGATCTAACGTCAAAACTGAACACAATCGCAGACAATAGACCATCACATCTGCAAGTTCATGACTCATCGATTCAACTAATTTAGAATCAGCAAGTACTTCCTCCTTAGAGGGATTTGACCATTGAACCGTTTCAGACAATTCGGCAGCTTCTATCG
This sequence comes from uncultured euryarchaeote, assembly GCA_963991835.1. GTDB lineage: Archaea > Thermoplasmatota > Poseidoniia > Poseidoniales > Poseidoniaceae > MGIIa-L2. The sequence goes on along the minus strand of CAXDRT010000009.1, from coordinate 864 downwards.
AAATAGAAGACATCAAATTCTTGACTGTATGGAATTGATCCCAATCTCTCTCTTTGGTAAAAGCGTCAACAATTTCCATAGTCTGCTTTAGGGAATCCTTTCCGTCCATGCTTCTCTCACACGGGCTTCGTGTAAAGAGATTTCAATTCGAGGGAACAAACCATATACCGAATAAGCCTACGAGTTTACATGAGAAAAAATACAATTCTAGTGATTCTTTTGTTACTCTCAATGGGTTTAGCCGGTTGTTTGGATGATTCATCATCAGATTCATCAAGCAACGAAGTAGATTCTGAAGTGATTATGATGGATGTAGTGAATGATTGTGCAAACCTCGAAATTTATGTTCAAAATACCGTGTTACCAAATGGTACATCGGTGGATGAGATTATTGGTGTAAATGCGACATTCTATCATGTAGTCTATTCTCTGGAAACGTCTAATCTAACGTTTGAATACGATATCGATTTAGATGGTACAGGAGATGTTTACAATAACATTTCAAGAGGTACAACAACCCTTTACATTCCAATTTCACATTTCACAAATCTATCAACATCGACTTTTATGACGACGATTGTAGCAACTGCTCGTTCTGACAATGGGTATATTTCAGAATTAACTCACATAGCCAACGATTGCTCAATTTTTTCAGGTATAGATTTGGGACAACTCTCAAATCTGCCTGACGATTTCTCGATGTATGACTTTGAAGTCAACAGCGCAGGAACAACCTTCTCCACAGCAACCGGAGAAGCAGTCGTTTACGTGTCCCTAGACGCTGGTGACGATCTGTCTTGGTCAACTGTCATTGTACAGATGAAGGCTGAAGGCGGCGTCTACGTCGAATGCACCAACCCAGAC
>CAXDRT010000008.1:0-29796 GCA_963991835.1 uncultured euryarchaeote | reverse complement strand
GACAGACCAACAGGTGCCGGCATACTCAGTGACTGAGCAAGTGCTGCAGCGATTTCATCTTGAGAGACTTCACCAGAGGCTATGTCGTTCACTGAATGACTAATGTCAAGAGCTTCATCACGTCTCGTACCGAGGTGATCTGCATCTGTATGAGCATCTGGTGCAACTAAATCAGTTCCATAATCATCTATCTTACTGCTTTGTTTCAACTTGCGACCACCGTAGAGAAGACCAAGCAAAACCAACAGAACAAGGGGGTATGACACATACGCAGGAAGCGTCCCGAAAATGCCTCCAGAAGATTTCTGAGAGCTTACACTTGTATCTGCCATGAATTCGATAACATCGCCATCCGAGGTTGTTAAAATGATTACTAAATTCATTCGGCCATCCACTGAATCATCTTCAGTTGACACTTTACCTACAATTTCCACTGATTCACCTACAGCAAGGCCGCTAATGGAGGATGGTGAAATACTTGCAGTTCGATCGGTAAGTAGAGTCCCATCATTGTCACGAACTTCAACTGTCAAATCACCTGACAAAGGAATATTTCCTTCGTTTGTAATCGTTATTGATTGCTTTGCTGATTCTCCACGAGGGATAAACAACAACGGTGCTGATGATTCATCAGAAACACGTATTCCAGCAAAACTTGAATCTGATACTTCGATTCTGAGGAGGATTTCTGCATTCGTATATCGACCGTTGTTACTAGCATTAACGAACAATTGCAAATCAAAACCAAATCCAGAGGTGGTTTGGTTTGGGGCTTGGATTGCTAGTTGAACTGAAGCGTTCTTAAGAACAGGAACTGAACTTGGTGGATTCGAGTATCCAATCGACCAACCATCTGGAGCAAGGCTTGTGGACCATTCTAGGTCCAAGTCTGCATTTCCAGTATTTTGAACAATAAACTCTGCAAATGTGAAGGAATTATCAATTGGTACGGTGATGAGCGTACCAGCATTTGGCATTAAATTCACATCAAGATTTTCACCCACGACGAGAGAGGTAGAATTCAAAGTAAACATCTGAGGTGATGATTCAACCCTGAGCGTATATGTGTTTGAATTGCCTTCACGAGCTGTTTCTGGTACCAATAATCGCATCTCGACATCGCCAGACTGACCAGGAGGCAGTGTAATCGAAAGTGCTGATGAACTAATCTCTTGACCATATTGTATTTCGGCAGCCCAGGTTGGATTTCCACGTTCAATCGTCACTGCGAAATCCAGTGGAACGTTCCCCATATTTTGGATTGAATGATTGAAGTAAACCAATTCTCCTGTGTTAGCAACAACTGGTTGAGCTAATGCACCAGGCCCGACTGCTCCGTCTGGACCATAAAGATCAGAGCGGAAGGCTTTGAGTTCCGAAACTGCAACATCAACCACTTCGACACGGTTGAGAGTTGGATCAGTAGGGGACGTGACTACACAAGTCACTTGATCAGTTGAACCAGCTAGTGGTTCTCCATTAGCGATGGATGGTATGAACACATTCACATCCATGCTCAGATCTTGAAGGATGTTGAGGGGTTCAAATTCAAGCGATGATGAATTCGAATTACCTAGCATAATTTGCCATTGAGATGAAGATGTGCATGACATCAGATATTGTGCTGCGGAATTTCCAGTGTTTCTAACACCAATCGAGAATCCTGTTTTTCCACCAGGCTCTGCGGAAACCCCAGATGTTCCAGAAGGAACTACATCCACGGAATCAACTTGACCTATTTCGATATACAAGCGCTGAGTGTGAGAAACGGTTGGTTGATTTTGGTATCTTGCCGTGACATCGACAATAAATGAACCAGCGCGGGCATAACGTTTTGTCGTACCATCAAAACTTGCAGATGTGTCATCAAGATTCAACATAAGGTAAATTGTATCGTTCTCCTCTCCTTGTCCAGAAATTGTGAATACACCCGTTTGATTTACTGATTTAGACCAAGAGTCTTCTGGACTTAATAGAAGAGTTGGATAAGTAGGATCAGGTTGTTGAACACTTGATACAGTCAAGCTAACTGGACGTTCCCCTGTTCCCTCGTGAGCGATTACAAACGGTAGGGAAAGACCTGTTTCATTCCGAACATCCATTGTAACCGATGCAGCAGAATCTCGATCTTGAGACGTTGTAGGAATGCTGCCATCTGGATTCTGGAAAATCACGCGTAATCCTTGAGCAGTAACTTCTATGTCAAGTTCGATGATGTTGTTATCTATCCCGCTTATTCCATCATTCAATTCCTGAACTTGATTGCTTGTGTCAAGAGACAATCTCAGTTTGTGCAGACCTGTTGTTGAAAATTGAGTAAAGAACGAAACTGAATCAAGCGAACCTCCTTCCAAAGAAGTTCTATTTGAGTCGTAAAGAATTGAACCGCTTGTCACATCTTCAAATTGAATTCGATATGGACCAGATGCTAGTGTTCCTTGATTATGCCATGCAAGAGAAATCGATACCAAGTCACCAACCAATGGAGTTAATGACGAAGGCAGAATACTGTTACTAAATGTCGTTAAATCAGCCTTTGGGATGAGTGTTGCATCAGCAGTAACAATGATTCCATAACGCTGCGAACTGCCTCCACGATGCTCGACAGTTACCATCCAATCCCCAGTTTGTGTCGTTGCACCTGCTGGAATTCGAATCCGTTCTATATTGTTTAGAACGTCTGCAGTTCCACCTGTTGTAGATACTCCTGAGGAAAAATGGTTACCCAAATACGTGGTACCATCTGGTGCAATCAGAATCAAATCTAAATTATTCATGAGACGAGATTCGGATTGAGCTGCATTAGCACTGGCCTCTGCATCACTCCATGCCAAGGTTATGTCTATGCCTTTTGTTCCATCGAGATTGAATGCGTAAATGAGCGAAAACCCTGCTTGAAGTTCACGTTCATCATCATGGAAGACGTCCAAAGCCACGCCTGAGGATGATGGATTGAGGCTGTTTTCAAGGTCGATTTGCCCCCACCCTTCATTTCCATTTGGAATATCTGGTGTACCCAAATCTTCTGCACCGTTGATGAGTATCGCTTTTATCAGACTCGCAGATGGTTTGTTGATGTTGGCTTCTTCACGCAGATATTCACGAGCGAGTGCTGCAGAACCACCTGCAACTGCTGTTGCTTGAGAAGTTCCACTTAGTTCCATGTACATTGATCGGCCGTTTGAGTGAGTTCCAGTACCACAGACTGAACCAACAACGTTCTTCGCTTCTTCTGCCCGTGCGGAACATATTCCTTCACCCGGAGCAACTAAATCAGGCTTTATTCTTCCATCAAGCGTTGGTCCTTCAGATGAATATGAACTCACTGTACCATTTACACTCGAGCCGATCGAGAGGACGTTCTTTGCCGTCCCTGGCGCTGTTATTTTTGATGCACCAGTCCCACCATTGTCACCAACTGAGAAGATTGGGAGAAGATATTTATTGTTTGAAACATATTGATCCGTAGATCTGGAATCAGCGGTGTAAGCGCCATAGTTTCCATTTAGACCCCATGCATTAACTGCAACACGAGCAGTTTTCAATTCAGCATCTGAGAGAAGGTCATAGATTGACCCTTGTCTACCAAATACACCTGTTGGGTCGTGTTCAAGGGCATACATGACAAGATTTGCTGCTGGCGCAACACCTGTTGCAACTGCATCACCAGTTCCATCGCCAAGCACCGTCATTGCTATGTGTGTTCCATGACCACTGTTGCTGTCAATAGGAGAACTATCCAAGCCAAATTGGGTGTTAATTGCAGCAACCCGACCGACGAGATCAGGATGGTTATTATCGACACCTGTGTCCATAATTGCGATTGTTTCACCAGAGCCATCCAGATTCAAAGAAGAGGGGGCACGTACTGCGACTGCACCGACTTCAGCAGCTGCAAGATTGTTATGAAGAGAGAGTGTGAAACTTCCATCTATGAAGAGAACATGTTGATGGAATGCTATGGATTTAATTTGCTGATTTGAGATTCCTGCCTCATAATGTGCCTCACACATGTCGTGAGAGCACCATGCTATGTTTGCTCCTTGTTCAGCTAACGTTGCTGAGAAAAGCGCAAGAGCATCTGGACTCAGGTCATTTGAAAGGACGATTTGAACAATTGTTGCACCAAACAGATGAGTTCCAAGTTTCATTCCTGGAGAATATTCCCCAATCCATCGTACGTCGTCGTGAGAATTTATTGAATCATAGTGATTTAAATTATTGAGACGGATTGTCCAAACCGCAGAACCATGTGACTCGAGAATTGAAAATTCATATTCATCGGCCATTGTTTCAACAATGGTTCCATCATTAACATTCAATTGTAGAAGATGAAGAGTATTCCCCGAATCTGCCCTCCAAGTTGATGGTATGATTTCTAAGTCATCAAAAAGTGGATCAAATGAAAAACTTGCTAAATCTATGACTGGTTCAATCGGATTCGTCAGAATTGCTTGTTTTGAAACAGGTGTAATCGAATCCCAAGAAGAAGAGGGAACGATTGTCTGAGAGGACACAGACTCTGTGACTGAATGCGAGGATGCCAAGGGGCTTGCTAGCGAAAGCAAGAATACTGATAGCAAAATAAACGAACGTCGTTTCAGATGCATAGTCTGGCCAGACCAGTTGAGTTTTTGAGTATGCGCCTTAATTGATTACAAACCATTGTAAGTATCAATGGCTTTATCTGTCTTTGAAACAGAAACCTTCCAATCAGATTCCAGACCCATTAATGCCCGAATTGCATCAACATTCTCAGGGATAACATCCGACTCTTGGTGTATTGCCTGGAAGTAATAGAGTGTGTCTCCATCAAGTTTTACACCATCTTCCCAAACAAAAATTTCGTGTAAGTCTCCCCACTTCCGACCGATATCTCTTGCAAATTCCATAACTTCTGCAGTTGTAGTGATTCCAGTTTCAGCACCATTCATGATAACGACTCTTGGTTGAGCATGCCATAAGTCAAGGATTGATTCAGTTGTCATTCCATGCCCTTGAGGAAGAGTTGCAACGATTGCATGTACGTGCATGATGGTTGTCGGAACAGCAACTGCCATCGAATTGATGGAGATCTCAGGACGAATTGTCATGACATCAGGACCATGATGACTTGGAACCTTCAAAACCGGTTTAATCGCATTGATAGGGCCTTTATTCGAGTCCCCTGGATCTGCAGCTCGGCGAATCATTGTGCATTCAACGGAAAGAGAACCGCATTTCCGCAGGAGTGGAACCAGTGTACGAGAAAGTCCTGTTGTATTGCAAGATACAACACGAGTACCTGCTTTGTTCATATTTTCAGAATGATTACCACTCGAGGTATAGGATAGGCCCGTCATAGCATGCTTTTCTCCACCTTGGAAAATCCATTTGACTCCTGCATCTTCATAGATTTGCTTATTTTGAGCACCTACTTTACCAGGAGAACAATCGACGACTACATCAGCTGCTGCCAATAATTGGCTTAATCCGCCTTTGCAGTCATAGCCTGCAGGAGCAAAAGCAGCAATCCGATCTGGTTCATCGAATGTACAGTACAAAGGAAATCCTTTTCTTACTGCTAAGTCGCAACCGAACGAAGGTCGAGTTTTCGTCACACCAATAATTTCCATATCGTCTTGGGCATCAATTGCGTCTGCAACTCTCTTCCCAATCGTCCCATATCCGTTTATTGCAACCTTTACCACCATGATGCTCAACCCTATGGCATCGGCGAATGTCAATAAACAGTTCGCGGTGGAAAGTAGTTCAAAAATACGATGAAAACCAATCTCAAGGACGCGAGGTTATTTGACCGACATTCACCACCATAGGAACATGGCGGGAGCCCAAGATGTTGTTGAACGCTCTATGAGTATCAATGCGAAATTTTTGCCACGGCTAAAAGCGGCCGTAGAGCAAAACGCACTCCTACGAATCGGTTGGACTGGTTCTGGAGAGGAAGTTCCCAAGAATGGTGAAGTTGGATTATGCCCTGGTATTCCTGAAGGAGCACGAATCAAGGCCCTTGGAAAACTTGGATCATGGACCTCTCCGTTTGGAGCAGGTGGCAGATTCAATGTTGAAGGTGAAGTTGGTTCATTCTTCGGAGCATACAACAACGGTAGCACAGTTACATGTACTGGTTTCATTGGCCGTTGTGGTGGATTCATGATGCAAGAAGGAACTCTTGTTGGCTCAGAAGGTGCAGATACAGATCTGGGCATGTTCATGTCAGAAGGAACCATCTTTGTTCAAGGACAAGTCGGGAGCCGACTTGGAAACGGAATGACTGGAGGACTCATCATTGTCCAAGGCGATGTTGAAGAGGATGCTGGAATTGCAATGAAAGGTGGTCGGATTATCATCGAAGGCCGCTGTCCAACACCGCCACTCGGCATCAGTCTTCGCCCACTAAAAGCAAAAGAAGTGAAAGAAATAAATTCTATTCTATCAGATTATGACACTGTCTTATCAGACGATGCACTCTGCCTCGAGCCGAATGACGAAATTGGATTAGAAGTCCAATCAAATCATGTCTCATCAGGAGATTTGTCTACAATTGGCCTCGTACCGATGGATGAACAACCTCTGATTGAGAATCATCCTGTTGACACAGTCGCTTTCATCCCAGGTACGGAAGATGAAGCCCCTGCAATTTTGTTACCAATTCCAATTCTACCACGAATACCTGATGGAAATCTACTGCGTACCGAAGACAATAGTTCGGGTCGATTAACTCGGATTCAAAGTCAACCATTCTTAGTTATCGAAAACCCTCGTCCAATTGACATCGTACAACTTAACCTGCAATCGCTTTGCAACTTGATTGCAACCGCTCCTGTAGTATCAGGTGTTTGTATAGACATGGACAGTTTGCCTTCGATGAATCCAGAAGAAATCGATGGATTGCTCGTAGCAATTCGAACGCTTATGACGTCACAGTCCCCAATTATGACTTTGCAAGGTATATCTCGAATTCAATCACATCACCAATCTTCAGCATATCATGAGGTTCAGGCTGCAATTTCACGAATTGAGGATGGATCAGGAACACCTGAAGCCGCAACTTTACCGATTATGGGCCGCTCCAAAAAGAATGAATTGGATAAAACATCCGTAATTACTGCACTTGAATTTGGTTTCACTTCAGACGCCCATGACGTCGTTGTCGCCCGATGTGCTGGTGCTGATTTTGTAATCACAGAACCGCCCATGCTTGAAATTGACGATATTGAATATTGGTTACAGGGACTCACCATTGATCTACAAAACACTCTCAGACATTTGGGCCTTGATTCAATAGACATCTTACAACGCTCGCATCTAAGAGCATTAGACCACGATACGGCTTCAGTAAGCGGATTGAGAATGTCTGGTTATGAGCGTCCACTACCTCATTGGTTTGCACGTTAAGGGTGATAGTATGCCAACAATATCTGTTGAACAAAGTCTCTTGGCTAAATTAATGTCTGATTATGGCTGTTCGCATGACATCAATGATGTCGACCACAGGCTTCCGTTACTGGGCACTGATATAGATACGTGCAACGAAGAGACATTAGATATTGAGATCTTCCCAGACCGGCCTGATTTATTGAGTGGTGAAACACTTTCAGTTGCGATGAGGTCTTTTCTGCATAACAAACCAACATTGGAACGACTATCGTTACAAGATAGTGGAATCCATATCAGCGTTGATTCTGAATTGAAAACAATACGACCAGTCATTCTTGGTGCTGTGGTGAAAGGACTTCAAATGAAAGATGATGAGGAAATGGATTCATTCATAAAAAATCTCATGGAACACCAAGAAAAATTACACTTTGCTTTGGGACGTGGAAGAAGAAGAGCAAGTATCGGCGTTCATGATCTCAACTCAATCGAGGCACCATTCAAGGTCAGGGCTGTACCTAGGACACATTCATTCATACCACTAGCAAAACAGACAGAAATGGATATTGAAACAATACTCACTGAGCACCCAAAGGGCATCGATTACGCACATCTCCTGGATGGAATGGACATGGTACCAATCATTGAAGACGCCTCAGGATCAGTTTTATCTTTCCCTCCAGTCATAAATGGAGCTCACACAACAGTGCATTCGGGTACTCGAGATTTGTTCATTGATGTAACAGGATGGGACAGAAGGGCTTGCGAATCATGCCTCATGTTGGTTGCACTGCAAGCCAAACAACGTGGTGGAGAAATTCAATCTGTGAAACTCACAAACTGTGACGGAAACCAAGAGGTTCTTCCCAATTGGACTCCAGTTGAGCACAGAATACCTGAACGTTTGGTTAAGACAATACTTGGAAGAGAATTGACTGATGAGGAAATCAAACAATCCATCACACGAATGGGTGGGGAATTTGTCGGAAGAGATCTCGCAAGAGATGAAGAAATTCAAGAGGGAAATTCGATGCAGTTTGCGCATGATGGTGAAAACATGCTTCTTTTCGAAATGCCTCGTTGGAGATTTGACATTTTACATCCAGTCGATATCATAGAAGACCTTGCTATCGGACATGGTTTTGAGGACTTGGGAGAAGATGTACCCCGTGCCCCAATGAATGCAATTCCGAGAGAGGATGAACATCTGCGAAGAAGAATCAGAACCTCCATGCAAGGAATGGGTTTTATGCAAATCCAATCACTTACATTATCCAATGAATTCGACCAATTTGAGAGAATGCGATGGATTCCAACCAATGAAATCACGCAGATTACCAATCCAATCACACATGAACACACGATGATGCGACAGTTCTTACTCCCAGGACTATTGAAACTACTAGCAACAAATCGTCATCACGATCTACCACAATCTGTCTATGAATTAGGAACCGTTGTTCGAGACCATAAGAACGCACAACGTCTTGCATTTATCACAGCTGAACGGAGCGGGGGATTTGCAGCAATTCGGGGGAGAATTCAAGCCTTTTTGAGAGACATGGGAGCCTCACAAGTAGAAATTGAACCACTTCCTGACAACGAAGGCCCTTGGTTAGCTGGACGTGCAGCAAAAGTACTCATCAAAGGCGAATGGGTTGGATGCTTTGGCGAGGTCGACCCATCCATTGGCCAAACATTCGAATTGCTTGTCCCAATGAATGCTGCTGAATTTGATGTCGATGCCTTGAATCGATGCCTCATCGATCCAGTTTGAAGTGATTGTATGTGTGGCCGTTTTGCTTTCAACGGGGAGCAATGGCCAGATGTTGTGACGGCCCAAGCTCCAGAAATTGAGCCAAATTACAACATATCACCACAAGATAATGTTCATTGCCTTACGATGGAAAATGAGGTTCAGAACATCACACCAATGAAGTGGGGATTCCGACCATCTTGGAGTAAGAAGAGTTCAATGGAACCCATTAATGCACGATTTGAAACTGTATCTGAAAAACCAATGTTTCGTGGTGCGTTTCAGAGAAGTCGTTGTTTAATACCAGCAAATGGTTGGTATGAATGGAAAACGACACCAAGTGGAAAAGTACCATTCTATCATCAATCGAAGGAACATGATACAATCTTCTTCGCAGGAATTTATGATGATTGGGTTGAAGGCAATCAAACCAAGGGAACATTTTGTATTTTGACAACAACTTCTCATGATTCAATTTCACATATTCATGAACGAATGCCTCTGATTGTTCCAGAAGACTCTGTAAATAACTGGTTGGGAAACGGTAAATTCGATATCAACCCTTTGCCGATGAACGTTCATCCCGTCGATCGAAAAGTAAATTCAACTACTGCACAAGGTATTGAACTCACAAGTCCAATACGTACATTATTCGATTAAGAATATGGGACATACGAACCCTCTGCTCGTTTTACATGAGGTGTTCGAAGAAAACGTTCGTCTGCCTCTTTCCCGTAGTCATACCATCTGTGTGATGAAAGCATTTACTTTGGGATTCATGTGAACATCTTGCCGTGTGCTTCAAATCCCATAGGTCATAGCACAGACATGAACAACAAATGCATTGCATTCGCATTGTTGTTTATACTAACAATGCCATACGTTGTCGTTGCAGATACAGATGCCCGTGTAGAGATTACACCGATGGAACACTATGTGGCTTATCCAGGAGATACGGTGCAACAATATGCTGATGTCGAGTACTTAGGAGAAGGTTCAACCACGTTAAAACTCGATTTGCAATTTAACGTCCAGGCCAGTTTTTCTGGTAACGGTCAAGAGATTGTCTTTGCCCCTGGAGAAACAAATCGATTTTTGTGGACCATGACATTACCACAATCGACATCATGTGTGAATGAAACATTGGGAATTTCAATAGTTGACCTATCGGATAACCGTACTTTTTACCTAAATGTAACAACGCAAATCACCACGCCATCTGCAATCCAATTCGGCAATACCCAGTCATCTACCTTTGTCATCGACCCTGGAATTACAACAAATGTAGCAACGAATATTACGAGTAATGCATCACTACAAGATGATGTTCGATTCAGTATTCAAACGACATCAAATTGGAATTGGGGTTGGAACATGGACGATATTCACGGTGAAGATTCTATATTGACACTCTCACCAAATTCAATGGATTTTGTTCGCATTTGGGTTGAAGCACCACTTGTCATCGATGGTGCCCCCCTTGCATATGAAGGTCCAACCTTTATCTTAACAGGAACTTCTGGTCTTGATTATGCAGTTATTACATGGGAATTTTCTCTTGAAATCACTGCCTTTAGGAATGTAAGTATAGATTCTGTTGAATCCAATGTCACCCTTGATCCAGGGGGTAATGATCGCATCGATGTCATCGTACGTAATACTGGTAATACGCCAGATACAATTTCAATGATGCTCGGAAATATCGTTATTGATGGAGTAACAAAACAACTTGAGAAGTCAGATAGACTGACAATTGATGGATGGACTGTTGCTCTATTCAACGCAAAAGAAGATACGATTTTATTTCCGAATGAAACGAGGACGATACAAATTGGTATTGAGGCCCCTCTACAAACAAGTGGAACGTTAACCGTTGATTTATTCATCAATCCTACTAATTTCCCTTTCCGTAGTGTGCAAAAGACTGCCCAGACTGAAATCGATTGGATTCGTAGTGTAGAAGAAAACATACTACCTGCAAATTGCCAGTATATCCAACCAGGAGAATCATGTTATGCAACTCTTGAAATTGAAAATAAAGGAAACTACAATGATCAGTTCAAGATTGAGGTTCTTTCTTATCCTGATTTTGTGTCATCTGTAGACCTTCTTATGGAAATAATCAACATACCTCGATATGGAAGTGCAACAGAAGAGGTCCTTCAAATCAACATCGATGAGAATGCTACTGCATATACTCAAGGAAAGGTTGAGTTTCAAATGACATTTGAAGGTGGTTCAGTCGTCAATACCTATGACATAGAGGTTCTTATTGGACCAAATGTAAACTGGACATTCTTGGATGCTAATTCGGAAGTTGATTCCACAGAAACGTTGAGTTTTTCTGTACGATTACGCAATGTTGGAAACCTGAATGATGGACTCATTGTTCAACTCCGATCATCGCATTCCACAGACATGGGATTCAATCCTCCAGAGGGAGCCATTGTCGAAGATGGAGTTGAATATCCAAGAACTTTTGAAATCGAAAGCTTACCTCGGAATTCAAACTTCACATTAAGAGGCACTGCTGATGTACCAACAAATCAGATTGCGAATGGAACCCTTGTCCTCGACATTGTTGTACGTTCAGTATTTGATCCTCAAACAGAATTCATTTACACGATTGAGTATGATTTCTTGGGGGAAAGTTGGATTACAGATGAAGAAGAGGATTCATACTCGTTTACAGAATTTGCATCGGATATGACTGATTTGTTCATGGCATGGTGGTTGGTTATTGCTGCAGTCGCAATCGCTTCGATAGTCCTCAATAAAGCAGTACGTGACCGTATACAGCGAAAGGAATTGGAACATCTTCAGAAGAATCTCGAACAACAAGAACCTGAAGAAGAAGGAGATTGGCTGCATAAATTTGAACGTAAAGAAAGCACAGCAAAAGAGATTCTTGAGAGCCCACAAGTATCCTCTGAGCAGTTTGAAGCGGTGTTTAGAGCCTCATCAAAGGGACCTTCTCAGGCCCTAGAACCACTTCCTGAAGATGTTCGAAATGTTGCTACAACCGTTTTAGATCATCATGCACTGGAAGCTCAGAAAGCCCAGATCGATGAGATTGCTCATGCGATACAATCGGATGGAATTGCCACCCAGCACCTTGAAAATCAAAACCTGAAACCCGTTCAAAATGTAGCAGAACGTACCATCCGCCATGATACTCAAAACCTCATGTCTGACAGGAAGGTAAAGGAAACCTCTTTTCCGCCCAAATCCAAACAAACTGATGAATTCGATCTATGAGGGATAGCATGCGATTGGTTGGTGTTGATGAGGCTGGAAGAGGACCTGTTCTCGGACCCCTCGTAGTTGGCCTTTTGTCAATTCCTAAAGAAGACGAATTCATGTTAGAAGAACAAAACATCGAGGATTCAAAGCATCTCACCCATGCAAAACGTAAACTGCATTATGATTGGTTAAAGAAGCAAGCATCTGAAAGAGGATGGTATGCTGAAACGCTTATCTGTCCACCAAATCGTATCGATACCGCAGTTTATGGCCAGGGTCTGAACATTTTGGAAGTCGACCTTTTTGCTTCAATCCTCAATCGACATCATAAAACATTCAACAAAGAACTCCACATTTTGCTGGATGCTTGTGACGTTAATGAAGAACGATTTCGAAATAGAATATCCGAACGTTTGAACGATTGGCCATGGATTCAAACAACAATGATTGCAGAACATAAAGCAGATACAAACCATCGTATTGTGGGTGGAGCATCGATTCTTGCTAAAGTTGTTCGAGATATGGAAATAGAGCGTATAGCCATTGAATTAGGCAAACCTGTTGGCAGCGGTTATCCATCGGATCCGAACACTGTGAAGGCTTTACCTGATTTGATTAAGGAAAATGCAATTCACCAAGAGATACGTTGGTCTTGGGCAACTGTAGAGCGGTTTTGGTTGAAAAATTATGCTTCACCACTGCCGAAAAGAGAACTCTCTGGACCAAACCTCTTTTCCAACCCAGATGAAGCAACGAGTTCATGAAGCAATGATGACAGGCCAGTTTATGTCGTGGTCACCAGATGCCGAGACTCAAAACCTAATTTGGCATCTTTCCTTGCAAAACGCATTTGAATATGATGGAAAAGGTGCAGCAGGTTCAGTTATTGGACGCATAATGAGTACTCGTGCTGATCTTCGCCAACATGGTGGACAGATTAGCCCCTTAGTAGCTCAATCTGTTGCTAAAGCAAATTCACTTGCTCAAGAAAAAGGCCTAGAACATATCGAAACTCTTCTTCTCCAAGAAGCACCTCATCTTCTGGAAGGTCGCCAAAAACAAGAACGAAGAGAAGGTCTACCTCCTTTGAAAAATACTGATGGAAAGGAAATCGTCCTTCGGTTTGCTCCCAATCCAAATGGTCCACTCTCATTTGGTCACGCTCGAGGAGTCGTGATCAATGGCACATATGCACATGAACACAAAGGAACCCTCATTCTCAGATTTGATGATACAGATACGACAGTGAAACCTCCAATGTTAGATGCTTATGATATCATTCCGCAAGAAGTAGAGTGGCTTCTTGGGCGTCCTGCGGATCGAATCGTCATAGCAAGTGATCGAATCCCGTTGTATTATCAACACGCTGAACGTATGTTGAACGAAGGATTTGGTTACATCTGTCAATGCTCTGCTGAAGATTTCCGAACATATCGTGAAACGAAACAAAATTGTCCTTGCCGAAACAAATCTGTGGAGTCTAATTTAGAGGGATGGGGCTTCATGCTTGATGGTTCGTATCAACCAGGTGATGCTGTAGTACGTGTGAAAACCGATATGACTCTGAAGAACCCAGCACTACGAGATTGGCCAGCATTGAGAATTCAAGACACCGAAAAGAACCCCCATCCAAGACCACAGATTGGATCAACCTATCGAGTATGGCCATTACTGGATTTCCAAAGCGCAGTTGAAGACCAACTTCAGGGTGTAACACATATTGTCCGTGGTAAAGATCTCATGGATTCGACACGCAAACAAACACTGCTGTACGAACACTTTGGATGGGAATATCCAGAGACAATATACTGGGGCCGAGTAAAAGTTCACGAGTGGGGTGGATTTTCAACTTCTAAGATGAGAGCATCCATCGAAAATGGAGAGTATACTGGATGGGATGACCCGAGACTTCCTACGTTGCAGGGACTAAAGTTACGAGGAATACAACCAGGTGCTCTTCGAAATTTCTGGATTGAACTGGGCGTGACCCAAAAAGACATATCTGTACCTTTAGCAACGCTCTTTTCACACAACACAAAAGGGATTGATGACGATTCTCCACGCTTGTCCTTTGTAAGAAATCCAGTTGAAGTCAACATTCAGGGAGCCATTCCTCAGGTCATCGAAATGCCAGTTCATCCAAATCATGATTCGATGGGAAAAAGAAAAATTGCTCTGCATAGTAATCAGATATTGATTGAAAAAGAAGATTCTCACAATGCAACTTACCGACTAAAGGAATTTGCAGATATTGACGAAGGTGGTCAATTAGGTTCGACCT
Source organism: uncultured euryarchaeote (assembly GCA_963991835.1). Lineage (GTDB taxonomy): Archaea > Thermoplasmatota > Poseidoniia > Poseidoniales > Poseidoniaceae > MGIIa-L2. The sequence continues at coordinate 15,139 of CAXDRT010000008.1, read as the reverse complement.
CCCGAAGTGACAGGCGACCAATCATCCATTGGGTTTCAACTGATTCATGTAAAGATGCAACTCTTACTCTTCCCCTCCAAGCGAACATTGAGCACATACAGGGTAAAGTTGAGGATCATCAATATCCAATAGGAACAATCGTTCAACTCGAACGTATTGGCTATGCAATCATCAGAGAAGATGATTTCTTGCTCATGCACGAATGAATTTTCAATCAAGAGTTCCCAATGAAGGGTTCGCTGAAAGTATGGATTGTGCTTGGCGATAGTCATCTGGAGAAAAGTAGCCTTCAAACGCTCCATCTTCATTGACTGCAACCACGGCTTGAGGCATGCGCTCATTCACAGACTTTATGACATCCGCAATCACATCAGTTAATGAAACCTTGAGGACATCCATTTCCATAACTTCTTTGCATGTTGTTGCGGTAACATCAACGCCGTTTCCAATAGCTTTGAGCATTTGTCGTTGCCCGATGACTCCTTTCACTTGATCTTCATCATCAAGAACAACAAGAATTCCAGAAGGTATGCTTACCAATCTTTTACAACCTTCAACTAACGAATCTTCCAATCCGATTGTTACGTGTTCATCATCAAGGACGAGGTCTGCTACTGTTTCGCTCATAGCGTAGCCTGTAGGTTGATGTTCATGATAGTTTTGACATCATGCAACAATCTTAATCACTCGTCCACAGCCAGTGCACTCCAAACGAATTGGGCGCTCATTTGACGTCACAGGATTGCTTGTACCACATTGCGGGCAGTTGATTGTAGGGAAACTTGTAACAATATTTGGCGCCTTGTTCGGGGCATCTTTAGCAACACCGGTTGCGACGGTTGGAGATGCAAGAGCAGTTGCTAACCAAATCAAGGCAACACCACTGCTTGTTGAAATTACGAACAATGGAGGATAAGCAAAGAAATGCATGAGGAAAACCATTGGAATAAGGATTGTTTCAATCAAAAGAGGATAACGATTTCTTTGGCGAACAATCGCAAACGCACAGAAAAGTCCAGCTGCCAATATGATAACAACGAGTGCTGTCAATCCAAGTGGTGAATGCAGCGGAGATGATGTTGGAACCGTTCTGATTGTAAATTCATCCGATTGGGTCAAATCATCGCCAGTAATTTTTACCATTTCACCCCAAGGGAATCGGAGGTATTCAATCTCAAGAAGGTCAGAGGCATCCAGTTCTACAATTGTGAATGAAGTCATAATAGATGTTGACCCAGAAGCTGTGAGGTCGTATCCAGACCACAATGGAGATGGCTGTGGTTTTATGAATGAACGGAGAAGGTTGTAATTGCCCCCATCTTCGATAGGAGTCAAACTGTCAATACGAAGTGTTAGAGGTGCATTTGTCACTCGTTCTTCACCCAACAAATCCAGTGTGATGGCAAAGGTAACGGATTCTGAGAGATCGCCAAGAAGTTCCTCGGATTCTATGCCCAAACCAGTTTGGAAATATGTAATGTAATACGATTCCATAAACCCTTCAAATTGATTGACTTCTAGACTTTCAATGACACGACTTCCTCGTTCATCATCTGATACGGAACCCTTTTGGAAATTCTTTAAGACAGGGGAGAGAGGTATTGTTTCATCCCCGATATGATCCATACCCCATCGCATCCAGAATGCCATTTCACCACCAATCTCAAGAGTTGTGGACCTTGACAAGTGGAGTGAATCATCCTTTGTTTCAAGTGCCATGTCAATGGAAATACTCAATGGTGATCCTCTACCACTACTTCGCAAGGGTTCATTCAAGGGATAATATCCACCACTTCCACCATTACTGTCAAACGTTTCAATTTCAAAGGTCGTTGAGCCACTAAGTGTCACACCAGCCTGCAGAACATATTCTGTTGAAATATCAATTGTTTCAACTCCACCTGAAGCCCCGTCCCATGTCCATATGACTAGAATTGCATCACCCTCAGAGACCTCTGTAGGATCTGTTTCAATTGGAATATTACTAACACTCAAGCTGATTGAATCAGAGAACACAAGTGCTTCCATACCAAAAGGGGATTCGATTCGCAATCCAAGATAAACAACATCTCCATCGACAACTGGCTCTTCAAGCGTGAGATCAACAAGAGGGAGGTTTGCTGAAAGTTTCGATGCTTCTTCTTCACTACCCCATAGGAATTCGATACTAGCTCCGCTCGATGGGACACTAAACACAATTGTACGAGCACTCAGTGTCAGAGACACCTCCGACGTACCACTTACGGTAACACTCTCTACAGGAATATCAATTGTCACAAAGCCACTTCCTGCTGGAACAAACGAAGAGCCTTGATCGAGATAACCAGTGAATGTTGACCCTCCAATAGTCACCGTCGCAGACAAGTTCAGTTGTGCACCACCTGCGTCCGATACCTCGTAATAGATGTCAAGAGACCAAGTATCTTCAGGGATGACACCGGACCATGCGGAAGGAAGTGACCATTTCTCAATCTGTTCAGAGGAGGTCAATGCTGTTTCAAACGAAGCAGAGGTGGGTGTTTCAGCAAGCAAATCCTCAAATGGATTTAGTATGGAATTGCCTCCTGATTCAATGAGATACAAATCAGCCTCTACAGAATCGTTCCAAACAGTGATATCTTCAGCAGACGACTTTCCAACGAATACATTTGAAGGCAAAAAGATTGCAAACAAAAAACAACTCAAGATGAGTACTGCTTGTCTTTGCATTCTATCCCCAAATGTCTGGCTGAACAACAAGCGTATAACATCAACGCTCGTCTGTGAGGAGATGGAATGATTTTTGATTCAAAGTGCCTTGTCCAAAAGAGTCCCAAGTTCCTTTTCAAACAATCCAATGAGAGCTTCACCGACTTCACCTTGAAGTTCATCTGGAAGGAGTCGTAATCCAAGGCGAGTTGCAGCTCTTGTCGCTTTCAATTCAGCATAGACAGAGCGGGCTTTTTGTTGGAAGTAGTATGAAACTGCCTCGCGTATTTCCGCATGCAAATCTGGATCTTCCTCGATTTTACTTCGAATATGAAGTTTCAGTTCGTCTTTGACAATGTCCTTGAACGATTCAATAATCAAATCCTCAGTGGACATCAAATCCTGCACACGCTCGCGTATACTTCCAGTTAACAATCTCTCAATCGCCATATCAATGCCACATTCTCATGATGTTTCAATCCGTCGATTCAGCAAGGTGACCTGTTCGGAGCCAAGAATCAAGTAATCGACTTGCGAAAAGGAGAGATGTATCAACCGTTTCTGGCCACTCTTTTTGCAAATCATGAACGATAGAGGCCAAATCTCTGGCTTGGCCAGGTATAACCATACGTTTCCACACCAACTCTTCAAATCGAGCAGTTGATATTCCTTCCGTTGAAAGAGATGGAAGACTGAATTCTGATAATGCCTGTGAACGTTGATTGGCATCCATATCCCCCCATAAGTTGCTCAATTTGCTTAGACGTCTTTGAGAAAGACCAGGTATCATTTCGATACGAGGTTGTTGTACTTCTGGAAGAGGAACAATCTGGATAGTCCCTTCATCGCGTAGAAAGTCTCTCACGAGGGTATGAATTGGATCAATCGTTGTATCAAGCCCTTCCATTAGCCATTGACCTGCACCAGTATATGGGCGAAATCGTGTTGCTTTTGCCCCACTTGGTGAAAGCATTGATGCGATTGCAGATGATTGAATAACAGCATCAACTGTCCCTCTTCTGTTCTGTTCAGAATGAGGAAATTGTACTTGAACTTCTCTTGGCTTTATGATCAAAACCTGATCTGAATCTTGAATGTCAGTTTTTGCAAATGAATCAATAAACACAATCTTCGTACCTGTATATTCTGGCACAATATGTTGTTCATCTCGAGGAATATTCTTCATCGGTTGTATGAATCGACGGGAATATGAGATTCCTGCATCGAGGAGAGCAGCTTCAAGAAACCCAAGTGCGAGAAGCCCTTCTAAATCAGCAGATGCGGCTAGTACCAACGGACCTTTCGAAAGATATTGAGATGCTTTGACAAGATCTTCCTTCAGTGGTGAAAGAAACGGTGTCTGAAGTAAATCGTGCATGCCTGACCCAACGGGGCCTCAACCCCGTTACACATGAATGCTCCCAATCACTCGACGATTAGTCTGAGTTGGTCACGCTTGTAGCGCCAATCTGAATCTAAGCGACCTTCGGCTTTGTAGTAGTTTCCAAGTCGTCGAATCTTTGCTTCAGTAAGTTCAAGAGAACGCTTGTTGTGAAGATCTCTACTGTTTGATGTAAGATGTTCGATGATAGCAACTGCTTGACGCATGAGGTTCATCAAATCTTCAGGATAAGTGCCACTTTCCCCATTCTCGCTGAGGACTGCACCGATGCGCTTTCCGAGAACTAATCGAACATTTGGAACTGCGTGCTTGTCACGAAGAACTGTACCGATTTGTGCTGTGGACATACCGTCCTTAGAATATTGAAGAATGAGGGACTCAATCTCCTTAACGTCTTTGTTAGACCATGAAGGAGCTTCAGTCATAAAAGGCTTCGATGAGCCACTTTTTCCTCTCTTGGATGCGTACATACGTGCCATATTGACTACTCCGAGCAGCCTTGCGACTTGCTCTCCCTTCTTAATCACATCGCTGCAAGATACTATATTCGTTGATGCATTTTTGCTAATCTTCCAGGTGTTCCTGACCATTCCCATCCAGGAGCAATACTTCTCGCAAGACCAACTGCAACGTCGTTTTGCATGACAATCAAATCTTGGCCCATAAGGATCCCAGGTTCAAACGACTTGACAATACCATAGTGTAAATCCCCTTTCCATTTGACACCTTCAATGAGATGAACCCGAGGCAGAGCAGAGCAGGCATCAAGATATTTCACAGCATCTTTACTAAAAGAGAAGCCTGCTCGTTCAAACGACCATAGAGCAATTTGTTTACCTTCTCGTTCAATCTTCCATCGAGGTGGCTTACCACGAATTCTGCAATCATTAAGCCAATCATCGGATTTGTGAAGATACCGAGAGATGCTCTTGAAACGATCAAGGTTCACTTTCTCACCTTTCCTTCGGTGGATTTGATGTCCTTCCTTTGCAACTTGAACTGCCTCTGTCAATCTTTGTAAAGCCGTTCTTGCACCAGAACTTTCGCCTTGCCTTGTATCAGTCACATCAACTCCATCAATTTGCAAATCCATTCCACTGTGGTTGATGATTGATTTGTAGTTGTGCCTAGCAACAAGTTTTGTGATCATCGATTGGATTCTATGAAGTTCGTCAAGAGACCAATCTCCTGTCACAGGAATGTCGTAGAATGCTGCTGGCCATACATCCTCAAGATCTCTTGGAACAAGGCCTAATGGTGATGTTACCATCACTTCATGGCAAGCATTTGTTCCTAAGGCTTGGATAAATTTGCGATGCGATTTGGATAATCGATATGGTTTTCGTGCAGAACAAGGAAGCAATACGAGGACATTATCTAATTTCTCTGGAACTTGATACTCGTTTGAAATGAAATCTACCCATTGCTCAACCGAAGAATCTTGGTGGCTCGTTGCACTCAGATAATCGATGCGATTGACTCCTAAAGGATGGATTCTCATCACATTCGTTGATTCATTGAGTAATTTGTCAAAGAACCTCATATGCTCGACAAGTTTTGGGCTGTTCAGACTCTGCTGTTCAGCAAGGGTTCGGAGCGTACCAGACGCTATTGCTGAACGAACTGAGCGTAATGATTGGTCGTAATGATTCACTGCAACCGCAGGAGAACACTCTTCGCCTTCCAATGGCGCACGTGGTCCGAACGCTGTAAGAAGGTGTTCTGAGGCAACTGCAAATCCAGCACGTGAAAAATCAAAAATGTCTACACCAAACCAAGCAAGAACTGCAGCATTATCTGGCCCACCTAATCCAGGAGTCCAGAGTAGGGCTCCTGGGAAGCGGTTTTTGATAACAGTGATGGCCTGTACCAACTTACCTGATTGTGCAGCGAGTTGAACGGCATCAACTAGAACAACAATGTGTGGTTTTAGACCATCTGCTAGTAATGAAGGATCATGATGCAATCGCTGCCATGAAAGGGGCAAGACAGAACCTGTATCAGCAGATTCTCCAGCATTCGCTTCATCCAGAGAAGGAGGTAATACATGGCCAATAGATGCCTCAAAAATCGGACCAGGAACATCAAAGTCAGGAGGTGTAAGACAGTGAGGTGTATCAATCATCAGCTTTGCTGGAATCGTTCGAGTTTGACTTGAACGAAAAGGAGCAATCTCTTCCAACTCCTGTGGATCATTCAAGGCTGATATCAAACATGGTGTTTGAGCAACAGGATTACTTCTGTTACCAAGACCCCAAATTCGAGCAAAACGGGAACGATGCAAGACTGTACGTCCTAGACCTTCCGCCATAGCCACTCCTGAGTACTCTGCTTCTTGAAGGGTGTTACTCATGAAAAAGAAAGTGTTCAAAGAGTAGATGTCAGACCCTATTCCATGGGAGGTCAGAACACACGCCATCGAACTGGTCTGTTTCTATTGGCGATACTCCTGCTTTGCCAACTCCCTACGAGTACACTTGCCGATGAATCTCCCACGGTCTTCATCATCGATGAAAGGGTACAAATGGTCACTTTAACTTCAGGTACAAGTTATGATTTTACTGAATCCGTTTCTGTTGGTGATGTTCTTTCAGTTGCTGTCGGATGTGATTTTTGTTCCGTTTCAATCGAAGAAAACGGCACAACAGTAACGTCTGCTTCAATTGCAACGCTCGTTGCTACAGGAACTGGCTTAGCGAATGTTTCAATCGCATCTCCTGAAACCGAGACGATTACAACATCGATTCTCATCAGCCAAGACTCTCAACACCCATCTCAACGCCCCGCCCCTGGGGAAAATTTCTCTTTGGATACAAATGGGCGTTGCGTATCATCAACTGAATGCGTGGATGTCCATCGCGGAAATTTGAATACAATCTCTTCTGGAGCATATTCTACAACTTGGTTTGAATCAGGTTTGGTTCGCTCTGAAGCACCAAAATATTGGGGTATTGAAGCCCTTGAAGGCGATCTCATTGAATTCAACCTTCACCACACTTCCAATCAAATACGGTTTGACTTCTTCTTCCAAAATGCAACAGATGAGACTCAAATGCCACTTGTTATTGAGTCTGCAACTGGCACCAACCCCGACCTCTTGGCATCAACAGAATACATCGAGATTCTTGAAGACGGTAGATTGATTGTTAAAATTTCAACAACTGCTGCAAATGCAGCATATGCACTACAGCGGGCAATTCATTCGAAGTCCCTGACACAACAGATTGATGACAGTACGCTCACTTTCACACAGATAGGTCACATGTCCTCACAATCTGCTTTTAGCTTCGATGAAACAAATTATGTCAAAATAGCCCCTATGGCCGAAGATATCAAAGCAGAATTATCTCTAAAGATAGGTGAAAATTGGATCACTATGCCAGAGATTGAAATCCCAAAAAATGTGATCGAACGAGTTTATGCCTATCCTAATTCATCGATGGCAATGTTGAAAATTACTTCAGATGTTCATTGGGTTGATGTTTCAATCGGATCGTTTTCAGACGGGAATCTAAGCATTGATGCTCCAAGTTTTATGCCTGGGGCGCCAGATAATACTGAAACATTTCCAATTTTATCTAGCGAGAGTACGGATGATTTCCAGGGCAGTTTAACACTGGCTGCAATGGACCAAAAGGATGTGTACCTCTTGTCTGTGGACGGTTGGGTAGATTCACTACATCGCGTACACATCGAAATACGAGCAACTGACCAAAATCTGTTAGCAACAGTCTGGGAACTCGACCAAGAGAATTTTGATACCAAGTCGGAATACGATATTGAATTCGATTCTCTTTCGAATGAAGGTGAAATATACCTGAGTGTTGGGCCAGGAATGCATTTGATTGTACTCTCCCACAAGGACGAAAATATCCTTGCAAACCAAACATGGAGCAATGACTTGCAAAGCGTATCATACACCATAACTACAACGAAGGTGACAATAGAAGAAGGAGAAGAACCATGGTTCCCACCTTCAGATGAAGCGAAACTATGGGGTTCAGCCATACGATGGATTCTTGGAATCACAATGATTCTCCCTGCGTTATTTTTGCTCTACAAAATTAAATCCACTCGCAATGAAGGACGCCGATTAGGAGCGGTTCGAGAACGATTGAAAATACTTAGTGAGTTACTTGACAGTGGCACAGAAACACCAAAACAGACAAGAAAAACACTTGTCAAATCTCTGGAAGCTGTCGCCACACTCCCGTGGCAATCTGCTTGCGAGTCATGGGGAGTTCCTGATAGAACGTATTCGACGAAAGGTACCTCACTCGCAATTTGGAAACTTGATCAGCGTCTCTCCAAAACCGAAGGTAATTGGCCATTACTGATTGGCCTACACACCCCAGAAGAGACATGGGAGGTTTCAGCATTCAGATTTGATGCGCCCCATGGAAGTCCATGGGAAGTAACCAATGTTGAACCGCGATTACTTCATCAAGGTGAAGAGGTCTTTGTGGATTCCATTGCAAAAGGAACAATGATTTTCCTAACAGTTGAACTCAAAGGAGACGGTGACCAAGTTGATATTGAATTAAATGGCCATGTTGATGGGAAACCAAGGGGAATGAGAATTCCTGCAACCCTTTCTCGTTCCTCAGAAGAGGAATGATCAGCCATTCATTCTGCGATCTGCTGCATCATCAAGAATTATTTGCAATTGGTCTTCAGGATTCAGATCTTCCTTCATTACCTTGAGCTGTTTCTTTCCTGCTTTCGATATTGATTTTGGCATATGCAGTTTAAGCAATACAATGACATCACCTCTACCACTACGCCTCAAGTGTGGTAAGCCACGCTTTTTTATTTCGAGAGTATGGCCTGCTGATGATTTAGCGGGTACTACAACATCCAATTTTTTTCCATCAACATGATCGATTGTAATTGTAGTCCCAAGAACAAGATCGGGATAGCCAAGTGGGAGGGACATGATCAAATCTGAACCGTTTCGTTCGAACCATGGATGCGTGAGAACTTCGATTTCAACGAGAAGATCTCCACTCTTTCCTTGTCCCCTTTCGGCTGGCTGACCTTGACCTCGTAAACGGAGTCTGGTTCCATCCTCTGCACCAGGTGGTACTGAAAAGCGAATGGATTTGGATTCAATTTTGTGACCAAGACCAGAACAATCTTCGCACTTGGAATCGATGGTTGAACCGACACCGCCACATTCACGACAATCTTGAACAATTTCATTGACAAAGGGACCGATTTGTTGGCGTACTCGTACTTTTCCTTGACCTTGGCAACTGTTGCACGTGGTAGTGCTGCCTCCTTTGGCTCCAGTTCCACTACAAACAAGACATTCAGACGGTAAATCGAGTTCGATGGATTCATCACTTCCTGAGATAACGGTGGCCATATCGACACTATGTCGCACAAGAATGTCTGAACCTCGACGTTCTCTTCTACGTCCACCGCCTCCTCCACCAAAGAAACCAGAGAAAAAGTCACCCCCAAGAAGGTCTTCAAGATTGATGTTAAATCCACCTCCAGAAAACCCACCGAAGGGATTACCTGCAGGCGAATCATGTCCAAATCGATCATAATGGGCTCTCTTCTCTGAGTCTGATAATACTGCATAGGCTTCTTGAATTTCCTTAAATTTGTTCTCAGCATCATCTTCTTCGCTTCGATCAGGGTGGTATTTTCTGGCTAGTCGGCGGAATGCATTCTTGAGATCTTTCTCAGTTGCAGAGCGTTCAACGTCAAGCACTTCGTAGTAGTCTCGCTTGTCGCTCAAAGTGCCACCATTTTGTTGGGCTGCGACCACCCACTAAAACCTCACGATGTAATTAGGATGAAAGAGTGCTTCCACAGGATTGACAATAACGCTCGCCAGGAGGGTTACTAAATCCACAACTGGGACAAACGAGACTCGCTCCAGATGGCTGAATTACAACCGCCGATGGTTTATCCTTTCCAAGCATGGCCATTGATTCAATCGATTGACTAGGTGTACTCGGAATTAGTGGTAATTCCTTGACATCCGATTCGGTTGAAGATATGATTCCACCATCATCGCTCATCGATGTCATCGTTCCCAAGTCCTTTGAATTGGTCTCAGAAGATTGCTTGACCTTCTGAATCGGTGCTACAGGACGCTGTGCAACTACAGGAGATTGTTGAGCGTTGGAATGCAAGCGTTGCATTCTCTTTTCTTCACGCTCTGCTTCTGTATCTCTGCCAAAGAAGCCATAGATGCTGTCAATGACACCATCCATCCAACTTTTCTTGCGAATTGAACCAACTGTGGAATCTATTTCTTCTCCATCAAAATCTGTTTTACCAGATAACCGATTTGTTGCTTTTTGGACAAATCCTTGCTCGGTGAGAAGACGTACTTCTGAGGGCTCATCTCCCTCCATCTGCAGTTCTGGTGCTTCTCTATCAAACGTTCCTATGGTTGAATTGAGAGCATCTTTGTCGAGTGTTACATCAGGATTTAGTTGAACATCCTTTTCCCAAACGCCCTTGGATTCAGCTTCGTAAACATTCTTCATCTTCTTCATCACTTCAAATCGTCGATATTCATGATCTTTGGTGACTTGAGTTCGTTTGAAGAGTATGAATCCAATCAAAGCGCCAAGGCCATACCAGATGACAAAATAAATCCAGCTTAATGCGAGTATATCCCCGAGTGGTTCAACAACAACCTGTATACTTGCCATGACAAAAAGAGGCAATAGGAACAATCCTAGTGCTGTGCTCTTTCTTGTCGTCATAGCATGAACTCCAGACATTGCTTCTTATGTATTCTCTCTTGTTGTTCATCATCGATCACGTGGAGCACGACCTTTTCGAATGCTCCCATCTATCAGACCGATTGTGAAAGCAGTATGAAGAATGAAAAGACAAAGGGGAACTCCTAAGAGGTGAAAGATACCTTTCCTCGAAGCATATACGCCAGAAAGGGTGAGTACTGAAGCATAAGCCATGAGAGGAAAAAGGCCCCATTGGATATTGATGAGGAAGAGCCCTAGTGTAACCAGAGCACCGAGCAGAGGAAAGAATTCCCGGAGTACAATTCTCGAAGGATGTCTTAAGAGCACCTTTGTTCTCCAAAATCCATAACGATGACTCATCAGATACCAGGATTTGAGAGAGGATCTGCGTCGCATTTCAACTGTTGCGAGTGGAGTTCGATAAAGGGTGTATCCATTCTTCAATAATCGCATGCTTAGATCACTATCTTGACTTGTAATGAAGGACTCATCCCATCCACCAATCGCTTCCAGAGCACTTCGCAAATGAAGAGCAAAGGCAGGTGTATTGGTTTTACCTTCCTTTGTAAATGTCGAAAATTGTCCTGGACCTCCACCAAGAGGATTTTGAAGCGTTTCATCAATAAACGATTCAACAATCGTATTTTTGTGAGTACTTCCAAGGACTTTACAACCCAATGCTGCAATGGAAGAATCTTGTTTTGCAATACGGTCCCATTCTGATTTCAAACTCAAGAGATGGTCTGGTTTCGAAGAGATGTGACCATTGTATTCAAGAACATGAGTTATTTCTTCAGGAAGATGTTTCAAAGCCATATTTCTTGCATGAGGGACATATTTATTCTCATTGGTCAATAGGATAATTCTTGGACCATTGCTATTCCTTGATTCCTTGATCATATCCTCCACAAGGGAGGGAGTTGAATCAGTTGAACCACCATCGATAACAAAGATCATATGTTCATTTGATGAAAGTGTTTGAGTCATTAAGGAAGAGAGACAATTTTGGATATGGAGTTCTTCATTGAGAACGGGAATGACGGTTGCTAGCCATGGATTAGTTGCTGCCGCCATACATCGACATCGAAGATGTGGTTTTGACTCTTCACCTTAGAAGCAGGTTGAAAAGCGGTTTATGCATCCATTGGCTCATGGACATCAAACCATTAACCTATAATGGCAGAGATGAAGGCGTTGCAGTCACATTGTCAACGATTCTGAAACCAGGCGATGATGCGTCAAAAATTTCAGAAGCCGTACTAAATCTCTTTCCAGAGGCTGCATTAGATCCACTTGGAGAAGAAACGTTTCCATCAAAACGTAATATTCCCATCGAGTGTCTCAATTTATCCCTAGAGACGTTCCTTACGCTTATTCGCCAACAGTCGATATTGGATACTGCAATGGATGCCATGGCTAAGAAATTGGACGGAAATTCGACTTCTTTTTCAATTTCAAGACTCGCCGCTTTAGCAAATAAAATCGCATTCACTTACGAAGAAGTCCCACTCGGTGGTTGTTTCACAATACACCTGGAAGGAACTGGACTTGGAGATTGGATTGAAGCAGTCACATGGCATAATGGTCGACAAGAAATTCCACGGCAATTAAACGATGATTTAGCAATGCTCAAAGATGGAGAAGCCGCAACATGGCATCAGTAACCCAGTCCCTGAAGGTGTTTCACGATTGGAATATCTGCTTCCAGCCAATCGAGTTCGAAAGCCTCAGTTGAACTGACCCACTTCATTGACTTATGAACAGACAATGATGACGTGGCAAGGGAATCGTTCGTGGATACGAGAAATACATGTATGTCAACATGCAAGAAAGGATATGTAAATGGCCAAACGCCCAATTTTTGATTGATCTCCGAATCGACTCCTAGTTCTTCTTTCAATTCACGAATCATCGCAACTTCAGGAGATTCATCTGGTTCTACACTGCCTCCAGGGAACTCCCATTTCCCTGGTTTCGGCTCAGAATCAGCTCTTTGCATTGCAAGAAAGTGAGTTTCAGAGTGGAATACTCCCGCAGCAACTTGGATGGATGGCCTATACAGCATGTGTGAAATGACATCGCGAATAAGTTGTATGCCTTCTGATGTTGTGAGATATGAAGAATTTGGAAGATGAAGAAATAAACATGGGACATCTACATCAGAAGAATCAAGCGCTTGGAGTGTACGATAATAGGTCTCATTACAAAGATAAGTACCAGCATCAGTAGACAATGTGGGTTTAGTTTTCCACGATTGAAAGTCCCATCGTTTCACTTGGACCTGGGTCAAAAGATCCCCATTTCCGCTTATCGATTCATCAACGGATTGGCGGCCTGAATTATCAGGGATGTTCATATTGAGACGATCTTGAGCACGAAGTTCAATTCGAGGTTCAGTGCATTCGCCACAGAGACCGAGATGGAGAATAGCATCCCATTCCCTTGAATGCAATTCATCACGAGTCCATGTTGATCCTGCAAGGTCAACTGTCAGAATCTTCTTCTCAACAGATATCTCACTGCGACCAGGACCGAAGGGGTTCTTGATGGGGAGAACAAGTGGCATTGAATGTACGAGTTTCTCAGAGATATTTTCAACATGATCTCCAAAGGGAGTGAAACCTGTCAATAAGACTCTTGGCATAACCTGCCCTAGTATCGAATGTTCTTGATTATGATGCAAAGTTGGCAACAGATTCACAAACTAATGGCTCCACCGAGGTTTGAAGCCTATGAGTTCTCCAACTCAAACCAAACTTTCACCAATGCAATTGGTTCGAGAAATTTGGAGAGAAATTTTTCTCGGCGTTGGAATATGGGGGGCTTTCCGACCAATTTTTGCAGCACTACTTGCAGCAATTCCAGGACTTTTCCTAGGCCAACACTTTAACAGAAAACATCGAAGAGCATTTGACTGGAGTCTGCTTCAGATACCGTTAGCTCTTACAATCATCCTATACATTCCTCTTTGGCTTTGGTCCATCTATGATGCATGGAGAGATGCAACGATCATTGTATCAAATTCAAAGACGATTTAAGGCCGCCACAATTGATCAGAACATGAGAGTTCACCAGACTTCATTCCTTCCATATCTGCTAAATCGTCTGCATCAAACTCATTCGGCAAGTCCCCTGTAAAAAATGAGTTCAAGCTTTGCGATTCGACAGCCCAATACATCACAGATTCATCATTATTTGAATGGCCAGGATGATCAGCATCTTCGTGGTCGGCCGGTGACGTATAGACGAGATTCACAAGACCGAGTAAGTGACCAAATTCATGAATCATCACACTGTTTTCAACTTCTTCCGATGAAGGCCTATTGAACAATCCATTAGCATCATCGATTGAGTCACCAAACAAAGCGATTGTAGAAGCATCGACAGCCACACCCAGAACACTATCGTCTGAATAACTGCCTTGGGGCATGATAACGTGCCATCGAAGAGTCGAACCACTTAATGGTGATTCATCCATCGTATCATGCCCTACAGAACGTACCAAATCTGCGTTCCAAGATGAGGTTTCAGAAAATGATTCCTCGTTCAATTTCATTGAGATACCACCTGGTTTGTCACAAACCTGTTCAAGTCGTTGTTTGAGTAAAGAAACAGTACTACTTTCTGGAGCATATCCTGGAGCATAATCAATTTCTACAACCATTCTCGAATAGGTGTCACTTCGTAAACAGGCAAGTGTCAAGCCTCCGACTTGGCCCCATGATTCTCCTTCAAAAGTATCTGTAATTTCATCAATGCAGCCTGCCATAGGCACGGTGACAAGAATCGAAACCATGAGGATACCGAGCATTGAGTGTTTGCTCATGTCATTCCCATCCATAGGTTCCTCTTGAATTTCACTAAATCACCATTCCTCTGGCAAATCTATGGGAGAAAAGAGTTGGCCAGGGCCATTTGCATCTGCAAGTTGTTGGCGCACAAGTTGTTCCCAAGAACGTAGAGCAAGAATTCCCTCTATTAGATTCATTTCTGTCTCAATGAGTGTGACTCTTATCAGAGTTGAAAGAATATCCATTCGATCTTGATCCACAATTTTCAAAACTTTCTCGACATCGAATGCTATTTGTGAATCAATGCCCTCGTCAGGAGAAACGATTGGCCACGGATTTGCAACCTTATCGTTTATTTTGCCGCCAGTTTGAGCGACGTGTTGTGTTAATGAAACCAACATACCATGGATGTGATGTTGTAAAACGAGAGCAACTTCAACCACAGGCATCGTCAGTTGCCCAATGAGATTCACCATACGCTCTTGCAGCGTTACCATGGCATCAGATTCAGACATACGAATGCCACC